>JAKSUE010000275.1 GCA_024409165.1 archaeon | reverse complement strand
TAAAACAAAAAAGCAACCGTTAATAAAAAATTAGAAAATAAAAGAAAAAAAAATAAAAAAAGTAAAGTGAAATAGTATAAAAAAATTAATTTCAGAGTTATGAAAATAGCACATATTAAATTTCCAATACCTCCAAAATCTCATTATAATTTAATATTGGCTAAATTTACCTTGAACTTATATACAGTAATATTTAGTTAAGAAATAAGCATTATCCCAATCTAAGATATTTAAATTTGATTCATTGTCAACATTAGTATATCAAATAAGAAGCAGTTTCACTAAATGATTCTTTTTGATATGAACTTTTTGCATTATAATAAACTTCATATACATTATCATCTTCTGTATATTCAATAGGAGCTTTCCAACGATTTACACCAATAGGTTGTTCACCTACAAATGGAATGCATTTATATTCAATTATATTGTCCTTTTTTAAACCAACAAAGGTTCCATTCACACATTTAACTCCGAGAGATTTATCATAATTTCCATTAATTATTTTATTTTCTTTATATTTAGAACGTAAATTATTTTTCTTTTCTTCAATATCAATCATAAATCCATCTTTTTAAAAAAAAAATAAAAGAGTTTAAAAACTATAAATTATTTAATCTGAACTTTTAATTACTTTAGAGATATCATATTTTGCATAAATGTATAATATGATAGAACCTAAAAGTCCTCCAGTAATCATACCTATGTAGACTCCAAATTCTCCAAAACCCATAATATATACAAAGAAAATGATTGTTGCAAGACAACAAATAACTTCTTTAAATCCTGCTAAACAGAATAATTGAACTCCTTTTTCAACACCTTGTAAGTAATAGGTTACAATATAACCAACAGAAGATGTGATTAAATAGAATCCTAAAATTCTAAGACCTTTTGCAATTAATAAATCAAGACCAACACTTTCTTCTGCTATTGCAAATATACTTGCAAGAGGATTTGCAAATATGAATAGCAAAATAAATACAATAATACCTAAAACAATGGATATTTTTGCTGCGTAATTAAAGGATAATTTAAATTTATCCCAATTTTTAGCACCATAATGAACTCCAATTACAGTTACAAGAGCCATACCTAAACCAAAAATAGGAGTAAGGCCTAACTCAACAAGTCTCCAACTTGTAGAATAAACAGCAACAGCAGTAGTACCAGCAACAGCAGATAAAATAAAGTTAATAGAAGCTGTTAAAATAGCTAAAAAACCTTCTTCCATAGCTGCAGGAATACCAACAGTTAAAATACCTTTATATAAACTCATGTCAGCTTTAAAGTTCTTAAAAGACATATCTAATAAAGTATCTTTCTTAATAAAAATCCAATAAACCATAGGCAAAATTGCAAATGCTGTTTGAGATACAACAGTTGAAATAGCTGAACCTGAAATTCCTAAACCAAAATAATAAATAAAAACAGGGTTAAGGAATATATTTACAATAGCACTTATAACTAAAGGATAAGATGCTCTTTTAGTATCTCCACCAATAATCAAAATTGGTTGTAATACAAGAGGCATTGCAAAAGCATACATACCAATTAAGAAATAAAAACCATAATCACAAGTAAGTTGTAAAACATCCTTTGCACCTAACATTAAAAAGATAGGCTTCATAAATATAATGCAAACTAAAGGAATTAAAATAAACAACAACACTGCTAAAACAATGGAATGTAATGCTGCATTTGTTGCATCATCTTTTTTACCTTCCCCAATAAATTTAGCCATAATAGCAGAAGAACCTGCTCCAAGACCAATACCTATACCTACAGTAATAATAAGTAAAGGATTTAAAAATCCAAAAGCAGCAAGAGCTTTTGATCCAAGTGTAGAAAGCCAAATACTATTAACTACATCATTAATTAAATCAACCATCATTGATATCATTAAAGGAATAGCTAAAATCAAAAGGGCCTTCTTAGGATTATTTAAAATCAAATCCAACTTTTTTACATCAATTTCTTCTCCCATATCATCAGTACTCCAAAATAGATTTATGTTTATAATAATATTTCTATAATATCTATTATTTATAGTAATAACTCTGCTAATCTCTCACTAATAACTTCTTCCTGTTTATCTTCTTTAACTGGAGTAATAGATTTAGCAGGAAAAATAATTTGATTTTTCTTTATAATAACAAGTTTATCAT
>JAKSUE010000274.1 GCA_024409165.1 archaeon | reverse complement strand
AAAAAGAATATAAAATTAATAAAAATTTAAGAAAAATAGTGAAAAAAGAAATAAAAAATAATAAAAAAATAATTAAAAAAAAAAATAAAAAAATAAAGGAAAAATAATAAAAATATTACATTCCTTCAAGACTCATATCAATCATTTTTTGGGTTTCAGAAGCTAATTCATCAGGTAAACCAACGATATCCATACTTAAGAAACCTCTTACAATCATAGAAGCTGCTTGTTCTTCAGTTAAACCACGGGAAGTTAAATAGTAAATTTCATCTTCGTCGATTTGACCTACAGCTGCTTCGTGAGACATTTCTAAGTTAGCTGCATTTGCTTCAAGTTCAGGGACAGCATAGATGGAAGATTCATCATCTAAAACTAAACCATGACATTCTAAGTGTCCTTTAACATCAGGAACATTACCAACTAAGTGACCTCTAGATAAAATTCTAGATTGATCATTAGCTACTGAACGAGAAACAATTTCTGCACTAGTGCCTGGAGCATTTAAGATAGCTCTTGAACCCATATCAATAAGAGATTCTTTAGTTCCACTTTGAATACTTTGGAATAAAGCTCTTGCACCTTCACCATTACATTGAGTAGTTGGGTAAGATTGAATAGATTTAACAGGACTAGTTAAAATATAATTATTAATATAAGTACTGTTTTTCTCTTGAACAACAGCAGTTCTTGGACGTACTTCTACTTGTTCAGCCCAATTGTGAACCATAGTAAATGTAACTTTAGCACCAGGTTTAATATAAATTTCAGAAATACCTACGTGAAGTGCAGATGAAATATCATCACCAGTTGCACAACCAGTAATCATATGAAGTTCTGAATTTTCTTCAGCAATAACAATATTGTGAGTAGTTTGCATAACATCTTGGTCTGCAATAAACATACAAGCTTGTACTGGGAAAACTTCTTTATGACCAGGTAATGCTCTTACAAAGTATCCACTGTATTCTTTATCTTCAGCTTCACGAAGTGCTGTTTGAGCTGTGTATTTATCTACATCAGGTTTAACAGCATTCCACATATAATCTTTTAACCAAGAATGTTTATCTAATGCTACACCTAAATTCATAAGTTCAATAGAATCAGAAACTGCATGTGAAAAAATATTAGATTGATCCATTTGGATAAAAGAACCTGCTCTTTCTTCAGAGTTAGTATCTACCCCTACTTTTAAAAATGCTTTTTGGGTTTTTTTATCTACATCTTTAATATCATCAAGAACATCAAAAGCATTAATATCTTCTTTTGAAAAGTTTTCAATAACGATATCAGTACCTAAAGCTGCTTTTTTATCCTTAGCTTTCGCTGCATCCTGAGCCACATTGCGCACAATCAACACATCCTTTAAATCCTTCTTTTCTAATATCTTCTAAAACTTCATCAGGAGCACCTGAACAAGCAATTACACCATTCATTAATACATGAGCTTTATCAGCATTAACAAAGTTTAAAATATAACCTAAGTGAGTAATAAGCAATCCTGCTCTTTTTCTTTGTCCAGGTTTTTTATGTTTATCTAATAAGACATTTAATTCTTCAGCAAGTAATTCTACATTTTCAATGTCTACACCAGAATCTGGTTCATCAAACATTGTAAATAATGGTTTTTGAGCAAGTAATTGGAGAATTTCAGATCTTTTAACTTCTCCTCCTGAAAATCCTCTATTAACATCCCTATCTAAGAATTCATCACTGAATTTTAATTTTTTACATAATTCTTGCATTTCAAGAGGTAACTCATCTTCAGGTTCTAAACCACATTCAAATTTTAAAAGATTTCTTACACTAACTCCACGAACAGCAGGAGGGTTTTGGAAACTAACACCAATACCTTTTTGAACTCTTTCAGTAGTGTTTAAATCTGTAATATCTTCACCATTAAATAAAATTGAACCGCTAACAACATCATATTTAGGGAATCCTAAGATTGTTAAAAACAAAGTACTTTTTCCTGCACCATTAGGACCTAAAAGCACATGAGTTTCCCCTTCTTTAATAGATAAGTTAACGCCATTTAAAACACGTTTACCTTCTACTTCAACAACTAAATCTTTAACTTCAAGTAGCATAAATCCACTTCCATAATTAATTGGATAATATTCTTAAATTAATTAAATTTATAATCCTAATTATCTAAATTAGATAACTCTCA
>JAKSUE010000273.1 GCA_024409165.1 archaeon | reverse complement strand
TATACATTATTAATTTATTTGTTCTATATTATAATTATTTTCATAATTTTATGTAAAATATATTAAAAATGAAAATAAAAATAATACTATGGAATATTATATAACACAATGTATAGCTGGATTTTTCTGTTTTAATGAAAACTTAGATTTATCTAACTACAAATTATTTAAAGAAGAGGAAATAGCTGATAATTTACTTAAAATAGAAGAAAATGAAATTTTAAGTGAAGAAATTGAATTAATTAATGATATAATAGCTAATGATAATGAAGCTGAAATTTTCATTGAAACAACTAAAAGACTTTCACAATATAAGAATTTAAAAGAAAGTGAAATAAGTATTGAAATTAAAACTCCAAATAAAGGTGGAGATTACTTAAGAGAAAATTTAGAAAGTATTTTAGATTCTATAGGTTTTAATACAAGCCGTGAAAAATTATCTGAGATTTATGAGAAATTAGCTATTTTAAAGATTAAGAAATCATCTCAAGAAGAAGATAAACTTCTTATTCAAGCTATTAATTCTGTTGATGATTTAGATGAATCTATAAGTAAATTAATTGAACGTATAAGAGATTGGTATACTGTTTATTTCCCTGAAATGGATACTATTACTAATAATGAAACTTACATTAAAATGATAGCAGAATCTGAAAATAGGGAAGATATTATTAAGAATTATCCAGAACATTTTAAATCAACATTTAGTGCAGGGGCAGATATTGAAGATGAAGATATTTTAATGCTTAAATCCTTTGCATCTTCACTTTATGCACTTCAAAATTCAAGAGCAGAACTTGAAGATTATATTGATAAAAAAATGGAAGATATTGCTCCAAACTTAAGAGATTTACTTGGAGCATCCCTTGGAGCAAAATTAATTGCTCATATTGGAAGTATAAAACAATTAGCTACTTATCCGGCAAGTGTAATTCAAATTATGGGTGCAGAAAAAGCTATTTTTAGACATTTAAAAACAGGAGAAAGACCTCCAAAACACGGTTTAATATTCCAACACCCACAAGTTAGAGGAGCTAAATGGTGGAACAGAGGAAAAGTAGCAAGAACTTTAGCTTTAAAAATAACATTAGCTGTTAGAAAAGATGTTTTTAGTGGAGAATACGACCCAAATATTGCTCGTGACTTCTTAGAAAAAGTAGAAAAAATTGAAAAAGAAAATCCTTTCCCTAAAAAAACAAAACAAAGAAGAACAAAAGAAAGAGAAAACGAAAAAGCTAATAGAAAAGGAAAACCTAAAAAATACAAAGGAAACAAGAAAAACAAGAAAAACAAAAAGAAAAGAAGAAAATAGATTTTATAACTTAAAAAACATGAAAGAAGACTTAAGTTATTAAATAATTAAAAAGGATTAAAAAATTATTAAAAATATAAATTAATGATTAAAAGGGATTAAAATGGAAGTATTTTTTAAAGAGGGAAATATAGCTACTAAAAATTTAACTCCAGGACTTAAAGTTTATGATGAAAAACTTATTAATGAAGAAAAAGATGGAGTTATCGAAGAATATCGTATTTGGAATCCAAGGAGATCTAAACTTTCAGCAGCATTATTAAATGGTTTAGAAAGATTAAACTTAAATGATGATTCAAAAGTATTGTATTTAGGAGCATCTACAGGAACAACTGTATCCCATATTTCAGATATAGCTAAAGATGGATTAATTTATGCAGTCGAGTTTTCTCCTGTAAGTATGAAAAAATTAGTTAGATTAAGTGAAACTCGTCCTAATATATTACCAATACTTGCAGATGCTACAAAACCTAAATATTATCTTAATAAAGTAGAAAAAGTTGATTTAGTTTACTGTGATGTTGCACAAGCTAAACAAAGTGAATTATTTATTAATAATATGAATCTCTTCTTAAAAGAAGAAGGTCAAGGATTAATTACAATAAAAGCAAGAAGTATTGATGTTGTACAAAAACCAAAAAAGATTTTTAAAGAAGAAGCAAATAAAATACAATCTAAAGGATATTCTATTGTTGAAAAAATAAAATTAGAACCTTATGAAAAAGATCATGTTGCATTCTTGGTTGAAAAAAGTTTCTAATTTTTTTAAAAAAAATAAAAATACATCAAACAACAAATAATTATAAAAATTCTTTAATTGTAAAAATAAAAAATTTGCATTAATATTTTATAAAAATTTAACCCCACAATACTTCTATT
>JAKSUE010000272.1 GCA_024409165.1 archaeon | reverse complement strand
TATTTTTTTATTCTTTATATTTCTTTTTTTAACTATTTTTTAAATTTATTCAATATTTTTGAGTAAAATTTATTATTACTTTTTAATAAATATCTTATTGATATAATGAATCTTAAAATAAAAAATTTTTCTAAAATTGAAGGAACAGTTAAAGCACCTTCTTCTAAAAGTTACAGTCACAGAGCAGTTATAATTGCTTCACTTGCAAAGGGCACTTCTAAATTATATGATGTTTTATATTCTGAAGATGTTTTAGCATCTATTAATGCATGTAAATCATTAGGTGCTAAAATTACTGAGAAAGAAGATGAATCTGGCACTTATCTTGAAGTAATTGGTACTGATGGATGTTTACATAATCAATCTGAAGATTTCATTGATTTAGCTAACTCTGGAACAACTCTTAGAATTATGACAAGTGTTGCAAGTTTATCTGATAATGAAGTCACTTTCACAGGTGATGATTCACTTAAAACAAGACCAATGGGTCCACTTCTTGAAGCATTAGCTACTATTGGAGTAGAAACTGCTTCTTTGAATAATAATGAAAAAGCACCATTAACTATTAAACCTGGTTTTAAAGGTGGAAATGTAAGTATTTTAGGAAATATGAGTTCTCAATTTATATCTTCTATTTTAATTTCATCTCCTTTATCCGATGATGGAGTTGAGTTATGTGTACTTCCTAAATTTGTATCTAAACCTTATGTTGATATGACTATTTCTGTTATGGAAAAATTTGGAGTTAATATTGAACATATTGGACAATATAATGATAATAATCAAGATAATGGAAGTCAATTTGACACAAAATTTATTATTTCAACTCAAAAATATAACTCTACTAATTATACTGTAGAAGGAGATTATTCTTCTGCATCTTATCTTTTAGCTACTTGTGCAATAGCTGGAGGAGAAATAACTGTTCAAAACTTATTTAAAGATTCAAAACAAGGAGATAAGTTGATTATTGATATATTAGAGAATATGGGTTGTGAAATAGATATTTGTGATAGTTATGTGACTATTAAATCTGATGGAAATTTAAATTCTGTTTCTGAAATTAATTTAGCTAATGCTCCTGATTTATTATTAACTGTAGCTATTTTAGCTGCTGTTGCTAATGGTGAGACTAAAATAACTGGAATTGGTCATGCTCGTTTAAAAGAGACAGACCGTATTGATACTACCTGTCGTGAACTTGAAAAATTAGGATGTGAACTTCAAGAATTTGAAGATTATATGATTATTAAAGGTAAAACTATTCATGGGGGAGTAGTTAAATCTCATAAAGACCATAGATTAGCTATGGCATTTTCACTTTTAGGATTAAAATATGATGTTGAAGTTGAGGATGGAGAATGCTTTGATGTATCATTCCCTAATTTTATTGATGCTATGGCTAAAATAGGGGTTGAATTAGAACTTATTTAACTTATTTAAACTGAGGGTTATGTTATGAATGATGAAGAGAAAATTAGAGAAATTTTAAAAAGATTAAATGAAGTTTATGATATTCGTGTTTTTCATAATAGAGACCCTTATAGGGTTTTAGTAAGGACAATTTTATCCCAAAGAACAAGGGATGAAAATACAGATCAAGCTACTGATGCTCTTTTTGAAGTTTATCCTGATGTTTATGCAGTTGCTGAAGCTCCAGTTGAACATGTTGAGGAATTAGTAAGGCAAGCTGGTTTTTATAGAGTAAAATCAAGACGGATATTGGAAGTTTCAAGAATTTTGATTGATCAGTATGGGGGGGAAGTTCCAAATGATATGAATGAACTTTTATCTCTTCCAGGTGTAGGTCGTAAAACTGCTAATTGTGTATTTGTTTTTGCATTTCAAGAAGCAGCTATCCCTGTAGATACTCATGTTCATAGGATTTCTAATAGATGGGGACTTGCAAATACTAATCATCCAGAGGAAACAGAAGAAGTTTTAATGGAAAAAGTTCCAAAAGAATTATGGATTGAATTAAATGATTTGATGGTTCAATTTGGTCAAACTATATGTAAACCAATTGGTCCTAAATGTGATATTTGTCCTTTAAATGACCTTTGTAAATATGATTTAGAAAGTTTAGAATAATTAATTTTTAATATTTATTTAATTAATTAATAATTAAATTTATATATTTTAAATACAATAAATCTAATTTTAAAAAGAAAGAAAAGCTTTTTCATTTCTAT
>JAKSUE010000271.1 GCA_024409165.1 archaeon | reverse complement strand
TTTATAATTATGATTTAAAAGTTGATGATGAAATAGATTTAAAAGATGATGATGAGATAGAATTAGATTGAATCTAAGAGTTCTTGAGGGGTTTCGAAGATTTCAATACCTTCCATAGATTCTAATTTACGTGTATTTTCTATGTCAATTGGTCTCATATGTAATGTAATTACTTTACCTGCTGAGACTGCTTCGTAGGGACAGCCATCTTGACATGCTCCACAACCAATACATTTTAAAAGATCAATTTCTTGTTTTGGGACAATCGCTTGATTTGGACAGATTAAAGCTACTTCACAGGTTTCACAATCATTACATTTATCTAATTCTAATTTTGATGGTAAGATTGTTTCTATATCTCCTTCTTTTATATCAACAGGGACTATTAAGGTCTTGACTTTGCCTTTTCCAGCTTGTGCTACTGCATTAGTTACAAGGGTATCTGAGATTCCATAGACAATTTTAGCTACTGTGTTTGCTGTAGCTGGTGAAACAACTAATAAGTCATATTTACCTAATGAAAGACGGCCTGTGATTGGAAATGAGAATTTTTGTTCACTGTCTTTAGCTAATTCTCTATAACGGCCACCTGTAATAGCTTTTACACGGTCATAAAGGCCGTACATTTTTAATACTTCTTCACCTGCATGTGATAAAAAAACAGTAATATCGTTATCTTTAGCTAATTTTTCCATAGCTTCAACACTTTCTTCAAGTAAGTGACCTGCACCTGTAAAAGCCCATCCAATACGCATAATATCCCTTTATTAATTGATTAATTATTAAATTATTATGAAAAATAGATTTAATTATTTAAATTAAGATTATAAAATAAAATAAAAAATAAAAATAGCTAACTAATTAATAGTTAGCTTGTTTAGAATTTAGTATTCAATATACTTGTATCCTTCTTGCTCTTTAAATGCATAGTGGATAGTGGTATATTGGTTCATGAATTCAGTAACTTCATCTTTAACATCAGCATCGTCCATAGCAACTCTTTTAATGAAGTGTGCTATTTCAGCCATTTCAGATTCTTTCATACCTCTTCTTGTGACTTCTTGAGTACCGATTCTGATACCAGATGGGTTATCACTGTTATCTACATCGTCACCAGGGATGAGGTTTTTGTTTAAGATAACATTGTTAGCTTGTAATTCTTTTGCAAGGATAGATGCAGGTTTAACAGGACTTACATCCATTGCAACTTGGTGAGATTCTGTGTATCCTAAATCTTCACACATTACATTGAATCCTTCTTCAGCAAGGTATCCAGCTAATGCTTTTGCGTTTTTAATGGTTTGTTTAGCATATGCTTCACCAAATTCTAACATTTCAGCAGTAGCAATTCCTAAACCAGCTAAGTGGTGAAGGTGATGGTTACTTACTACACCAGGGAAAACAGCATTATCAATAAGATCTTTGTGTTCTTCTTTAGATACAATAATACCACCTTGTGGACCTGGGAAAGTTTTGTGAGTACTTGCCATAATAGCTTCTGCACCTTCTCTTAAAGGATCTTGGAATTGTTTACCAGCAATTAAACCAAGAACGTGAGCTGCATCGTATAAGATAGTAGCTCCAACTTCTTGAGCTGCATCTACAGCTTCTTTAATTGGGTGTGGGAATAAGAATAAACTTCCTCCAAAGAGAATGATTTTTGGTTTTTCTTCGAGGATTTTTTTATTCATTGCATCAACATCAATATTCATAACATCTGGGTTAAAAGGATGATTAATGGTTTTTAAACCTCTAATACCTGCTGCACTTACGTCCGCATGAGAAATGTGTCCACCATAAGGGATATTCATTGCTATCATTTTATCTCCAGCATTAGCAAAACCAAAGAATGCAGCTAAGTTTGCAGTTACACCAGATACAGGTTGAACATTAGCATAAGTAGCATTATATACTTTTTTAGATAAGTTTACTGCTAATTCTTCAATTTCATCAATGTAAGTACATCCTTCATAGAATCTATGATAAGCTTGACCTTCTGCATATCTATGAGATAAATCAGAAACTAAAGCAGTTTTTACTTGATTACTTGTAATATTTTCACTTGCAATAAGATTTATACTGTCTCTCATCCAATCATTATGAGTTTCCATTAAATTATTGAATTTAGTGACATTTTCTTCATATTGATACATTTTATATACTCCTCAAATTTATTAAACTTATTAAAATTATTAAATTTATTAAAATTATTAATGATTTAA
>JAKSUE010000270.1 GCA_024409165.1 archaeon | reverse complement strand
TCAGTTTCACCAATTTTCCATAAAATTATTAAACCAGTTGGTAATCCTTTATATAAAGAATCGATTAAATCTTTAATTTGTGTATCTTTCCATACAAATGGTCTTTGTAAGTCTGGAAGAGCAATAATGCCTGAATCTACATCAGATACTAAGTTTGAAACTTCATAATTAGTATTGTTAAATACTATTCCTTTATTCATTATTTTTATTCCTATTTTTTTTTAAAAATTATATTTAATGATTATATTTTTATTATTTTAATCCAACATCATCAGTCGAATTATCGGGGTCTGCTGCACAAACAGAACCAACACAGAATATTAGTAATGTTAAAAACATTACTGCTTTATACTTCAATTTCATTTTAGATGCTTCTTATTTTTTTCATGTTATATATAACATATTAAAATTATATTTTTCAAAATGGATATTAAATGTTTTTCAGTAAGTAATTGATAGACATTTTGATTAAGCTCATTCAAATTCAGCACTACTACTTGGATGTTGACCAGAACTTTCATAATCATCATAACCATCATCAGAATTATCAGAATATTTATCTTCACATCCTAATTCATCAACTACAACTTTATAATCATTGTATAAACAATCATAATTTTCTTTTAGATTGTAATTATCCACTTTCAAATGTGCGTTCTGTGCTGCTAATTCATAAATTGTCTCTTTTAAGACTTCAACATCATTGACTTCATCTAAATCAATTCCATCAATGGTAACAGTTGCAATATCATATTCAATACCATTAATATGACCATAAGCATAACCATTAGAATAATCCACACCATTATAACAAGTATTTGTGTCAGCTGCACATACACTACTAACACTCAACAACAATAATAGTAATGATAATAGTAAACTATATTTTTTATTAACCATGCTTTTTACCTCTTAATATTATTATACTTGATATTTAGATATACATCCCTAGTATTAAAAGAGAGTTTATTTAAATTAAATAAAAAAGTTTTAATAGACATAATAAACAAACAATTAGAATGTATCAATTAAGTATACATAACTGAAAAAATAACCATATTAGAGGAGATACATCATTTAATGCTAAAAAAATATTAAATTTCAAGCATTAACAAACCTCCCTATAATATAAAGAGAAACTAATTTTTTAAAACAATTAAAATCCTTTAAAAATAGATATGAATGTATTATATAAAACTACTATCATTTTTTCATTAAATTTTGTCCACCAATATAATAAAAAAAATGTCCCAAATCAAGAGACATTTTTTTAAGGGAATCCTTTTGATCACCAGCAACTAAAATATAAAGTATCACACTACTTTAATTAAATGCAATAGTAGATTAATTAAATTAACACTTAGGTAATAGTACTATTAAAATTAGTGGGTCTTGGTTTAAAATTAAGGTGGTGATTTTTAACCCATGTCTTAAATTAACCAATGAAGACCGTAGAAGCCTTATTTACCATTGGAAAATAACCCCCAAAATAACCTCTTTTAGAACCTATAAAAATTAACATTTTTCAATTGTAACACAAACAGATCCAATTTAAAATTGTAAAAATTTTTTTAAAAAATAGTTTTTAGAATTATATAAAAAATAGGTTACCTATTAGAATTTAAAGAATTCTGTTAATTTAAATGATATCTGAAAAAACTAATTAATATTACTAAAAAAAAGAGGATTTTAAGAGAATATAAAAACAATATTATATTCTCTTAAATTAAAATTGTTTTTTACTTTTACAGATTTTTTTTAGAGATTGTAGAGTTTTTGATAAACATTTTTAGGTACTTTATAACCTGCAATCATAACATACTTAGGCAATCTACCATTATTCTTTTTAAATTTAATAACATTCTTTTTACCATCCTTAATTAATGGTATTTTCAAATAATCATTTAATTTAAAAGAGTATTGACCACATTGGATATTTTTAGTAGAGGATAAACCTTTTAAAGAATTAACTACATCATTTCTACTAACACTATAAATAGCTTTTAATGTTTTAATTTTAGCATTTAATTTTTCATTATCAGCTTTCAAATTATTAACAGTAGTATTTAATTTTTCATTATCAGCTTTCAAATTATTAACAGTAGTATTTAATTTTTCATTATCAGCTTTAAACTGGTTATCATCTATTAAAACATTAACTGTATCATTTAATTTTTTATTATCAGCTTTCAAATTATTAATAGTAACACTCTGATTATTAACAGTAGTATTTAATTTTTTATTATCAGCT
>JAKSUE010000027.1 GCA_024409165.1 archaeon | reverse complement strand
AAAAATAAAAATATATAATAATTATTAAATTTAATTAAAAGAAAAAAGAAAAAATAAGAAGATATACTATTTTATTTAATTTAAAATAGTTGAATCTTCAAAGACATTATCTACAAGGAATTGTGCAAATGCATTACCATATTGGCCGTAGATAAATTTAGTGAGATGTAAATTATCTGGGGAAGAGTAAGGCCAATTATTCTGATTAATGATTCCATAATCTTTTATATCAAACTTATAGAATGTTAAATTATTAGATTGAGATTTCCATTTTGCATATTGTTTATCTAATTCTTTTTGATAATCTTTGACAGTTAAACCTAATTTATTAGGATTTATAGATTTACTACTAAAACCAGCGTAAAAATTAGCAAAAATCACTTTAATAGGTTCTTCACCATTTGCAATACGGTTTTTATTTGCTTGTTCTATTTTAGCTAAAATATGATTTAAAGCTCCATTAAAAGTGCTAACATCATTACTATTAATAGATCCTAACTTCGTATTATCAGTACAATCATTAGCTCCTGCACATAATACAATAATATTATAATCTTCTAATTTAGTGTTTGATATACCTTCACTATTTTTATCTGTACCAAGAGATTTCCAGTTTCCAGGAAGTTCACCATTATATATAGCATCTACAATTTCTCTGGAAATACGATATCTATTAGAATTAGCATTTTCAATACTTAAACTATTAACTAAATTTATATCATGATAAGTTGCAGCAGGAATAGATGGATTATAATAAACACAACCAAGTAATTCAGCTACTCTATAAGGTATTGAAAAGATATGTTTTTCTGCTCCATAATAAGGAGAACCAAAGGTAATACTGTCTCCAACATATAAAATTCTATATTTAGAGTTATCTAATGAGAAGTCTTTAAGAGAGAAACCTTTGTCATAATTACTATAAATCATTTCTCCATAAGTAGCATATGCCTGTACTGCATAATAAGCAGATATATCTATAGAATTAAGAGCTAAAGATTGAGTTATAGTGCCTTCATCATTAGCTTGACCAATTATTTCCCATACATTGTCAGTACCATTATTTTTAAGTATTAAATAACCTTGAGCATTTGGAATATTACCCCAAGTTATTGTATTATTTTTAAGAGAAACAATGTCAGGTGCTTCTAAATGACAATACCCTTCTTTTAAATACATTCCATAACTTATTTTTTTAACACCACATACAGAGCTATCCCAACACGGACGGACTGTGTAGAATAAAGTGTTATCACTTGGATCTATATATTTAGATGAACGTAACAATTTAGATAAGTCTTTTTTAGAATTAGAATAAATGTCTGAATAACTTAATTTATTACCATCAACAGTAGCTATACATTTATAAGTGCCTTTGGAACCAATTTTTCTATATACTTTATATTTAATTGCACCGTCTACTTTAGTCCAAGAAACTATGGATTTTGAATTTTGGAAACTTACAGATACTTTAGATTCTTTAATTAATTTTAAACCTTCTTTATCATAGGATCCATATACTTTTTTACCTTTTTTAGTTGTTACAGTTCTAACAGAATAGGTATATAATTTACCTTCTTCAACTTTTTCAGTGAATGATGTTTTGGAAGATTTAGCTACAACAGTAGAATATACTTTAAAGTTACCAGTTAATTTTCTTAAAATTATATATTTGGTGCCTTTTTTTGAACTCCAAGTTAATTTAGCATAGTAATTATTTCCAGATTTATAGTAGTTAAGGGATAATAATTTAGTTGCAGATGTTGATTTTTTAACAATAACTTTAGAATATTTGGTAAATTTATACTTTTTATTAGTTGATTGAATAACTATTTTATGAGTACCTAAATTATGATTAGTGAGTTTTAATTTAGCTACACCATAGGAATTTGTTTTAATTGTGTAAGTTGTGTATCTTTTTCCTGTGTAAAATTTAAGTTTAAGAGTGAGTTTACTGACTGGTTTATCACCGTATGTAACTCTGACCTCAAAATAACTTGTTTTTCTATATTTATTGGTTATTTGAGGGGCATAGACTTTAAGGGTGGCTTTATTAACTTTAATATAAGAGGAACCTTTTAACTCATCATTTACAAATATTTCAAGATTATGGGTTCCAACATTTAATGCAGGTATTTTAAAGGAAGCTATACCTTCATAATTGGTATAAGTTGAATAATCTTTAAAAGAAGTACCTGTATATACTCTTAATTTAACAGGTATTTTATATATTGGATATTTATAATCTACTCCTTCAAAATTTACAATTGAATAGACTTTAACTTTATAGATGATATTATCAGTATTATATTGTTTAGTGATGGAACTATAATCAATAAAGATTTCATTAGTATTATTCTCATCTGTGGAATTAATTGAAGTGGCAGAAGAATTAGTATCATTTACATCACCTGTAGAATTATCTAAAGGTGTGGTATCATTTAGTTCAGATGCAGAGATTGAACCTATTGCTAAAAATAATACTAATAATAATGATAAAAAAATTAAAGATTTATTACTTTTCAATATTAATCCTCCCTATATATGATAATATTTAATAATTAATATAATAAATAATTATCGTAAAATGGCTATTTAAATTCGATGATGTTGTAATTTGTAAAAATAGGGAATAGAATAAATAGTAAAGTAATTAGGAATAGTTTTTACATACCTCTTACGTATTCTTCTCTTTTGGGGTATTTTTTTAGGACTTTTTTTGCAAAGACTTCTTTAGCTATTATGAAGTTGGATGTGCCTTTACCTGCTGGTTTGCATCTTTTGTGTTTGATGGCTTTTAGGATGCCGTCTATTGAGTGGTTTCCTTTTGTATTTACTTCTGTGTAGCAGTCTCCTATTGATTCTATGAAGTGGGAGTCACTTGCTCCTAGGGTGGCAAGTCTGTTGTTATATGCTAAGTGTTGGGCTTTTTTATTTGAGTGGCCTATGATGTATCTTGCATTTTTGGTTTCTATTCCATCTACTATCATATTTGGGTCTGTGTTACAGAAAAGGCCGTGTCTGTAGGATGAGAATGGGTGTGGTATTATTACTAGGCCTCCTGCGTCATGGATTCTGTCTGAGGTTTCAATAGCTGAGAGGCCTTTAGGGATGTCTTCTAATACTCCTAGGCCAATCATGTGTCCTTTATCTGTGGAGATTTCAATGGATGGGACAACAATGATGTCTTTTTTTTCATAATATGCTATTTTAAATGCTTCTTTTGAACCTTTGGTGGTGTTATGGTCACTGATAGCTATTGCATCAAGACCTATTTTTTCAGCTCTATCTATGATATCTCTTGGTGTAGAGCGGGAATCACATGAATAGACACTGTGAATGTGTGGATCAAATTTAAGCATTAGAATCATTCCTTGAAATATTTGGTATAAATAAATTTTATAATATTGAATATTAAGTATTTTTATTTTGTTTTATTAATAGTTTATTAAAAAAATTATTTAGTGTGATGGTCAAATAATAGTTTACTAGTGAACTATTAAAAAGAGTATTATGATGATTAGATTAAAAATAGAGATTAAAATATGGAATAAAAATAGTAAATAATTGATAATTACTATTTACTATATACTATTTTCCATTGTACCATCCATGAAACTTGCATAGCCTTTATAGTCCATGAGACCATGACCAGAGAAGTTAATTACAATGGTTTTTTCTTCTCCTGTTTCTTTACATTTTTTAGCTTCGTCAATAGCTACTTTGATTGCATGATTTGTTTCAGGGGCTGGGATTACTCCTTCAGTTTTAGCAAATAATTGACCTGCAGCAAATACATCTGTTTGAAGGGCTGTTTTAGAGGTGATGTAACCTTCATTTGCTAGGAGTGAGACTTGTGGATTCATTCCATGATATCTGAGTCCACCTGCATGGTCAGATGGTGCTACAAAGTCATGTCCTAAGGTAAACATTTTAAGGAGTGGTGTGAAAGCCATGTTGTCTCCAAAGTCGTATTTATATTCTCCTTGAGTTAAGGTAGGGCATGCAGCAGGTTCTACAGCAATGAATTCTGTGTTACTGTTACCATTGATTTTATCTTTTATTAATGGGAAAACTGCTCCACCAAAGTTACTTCCTCCTCCTACACAAGCAATTACAGTATCTGCTTCTTCTTCTGCAATTTCAAGTTGTGTTTTGATTTCTTGACCAATTACGGTCTGGTGGAGGATAACGTGGTTTAATACACTACCAAGTGAATATTTAGTTTTTTCATCAGCTAATGCTTCTTCAACCGCTTCAGATATAGCTATTCCTAAGGATCCTGGATGATTTGGAGTTTCTTTGTTAATTTTTCTTCCAACTTCAGTATTCATACTTGGTGATGGATAGACATTTCCATCATAGACTTGCATGATTGATTTTCTGAATGGTTTTTGTTCAAATGAAACTCTTACCATATAGACAGTACAATCTATATCCATTAAGGAACTTGCAAGGGAGAGTGCTGTACCCCATTGACCTGCACCGGTTTCTGTGGTTAATTTTTCTACTCCTTCTTTTTTTGCAAAGTATGCTTGAGCTATTGCACTGTTTAATTTGTGACTTCCTGTTGGGGAAGTGTCTTCACGTTTATAGTAGATTTTTGCAGGAGTGTTTAATTTTTCTTCTAAACCCTTTGCTCTGCATAATGGGGTTCCTCTACCCATTCTTTGATAGAGTTCTCTTACTTCTTTAGGAATTTTAATATATCTTTTATTAGAGAGTTCTTGTTTTAAACATTCATTAATAAGCATATTTGGTAAGTCACCAACTTGATCTTTTCCTTCACTGCTTTTTGGTTTTGGAAGATCAATTGGTAAATCAGCGTTAATATTATACCATTTTTTAGGCACATCGTAGGTTGGTAAATCTATTCTATACATTATTATCATCTCCTTTAAGCCAAAATGGATTTTTTAAGTTTTTTAAAATTTTCAAGTTAATTTTTTTAATTTTCAAAATTGTTAAGCATTATTCACTTAAAATTTTCAAGTTAATTTTTCAAAATTGTTAAGCATTATTCACACTTGTTTAATTATTATGTTCAATGTACTATTTAAATCTTTGTTGTACATTTTTGTACATTATTATAAAAAAGTGTTAAAAATAGTAAAAATGATGTAAAAAAATATAAAAAAAGAAAAGTTTAGTTTGATTTCAAAACTATAAAAAGAAAGGGTTTAGAGGATTAAATCCTCTAAAAGTAATTTATTGAGATTTTAATATTATTTAAATTATAAACCGAAGAATAGGTAAATAAGGAAGATAATAATTAAAACCCATACAAGCCAGGAAAGATCTTTCCATTTTCCTCTTGAAATTTCTACAACAGCGTAGGTTACGAATCCCCATGCAATACCTAAGGAAATAGAGTAGGTTAAAAGCATCATGATAATAGTCATGAATACAGGAGCTACACCGTAGAAATCTTCCCAGATTACATCTTTAAGTTGAGCCATCATTAAGATACCTACAACAACTAAAGCTGCACAAGTTACAGAAGAAGTAAAGATGGATAAAACAAATGGAGCGAATAATGCAGAGAGTAAGAAGAATACACCAACAAAGATAGCGGTTAATCCAGTTCTTCCTCCAAGACCAATACCAGTTGCACTTTCAACATAAGCAGTTAAAGTAGAAGTACCAAAGATAGCACCAATAATACCAGAAATAGCGTCTCCTAAAAATGCACCGTCAATACCTTCAGCATTACCGTTTTCATCCATGAAACCACATTGGTTTGCTAATGGAATTAAAGTACCGGTAGTATCGAAGAACATAACGAATAAAAGGGAGAAAATAACTAAAATTAAGTTAGTAATTGGAGTTGCGAATAATTCTCCAAATCCATCAACAAATGCTCCGAAAAGACTTACATCAAATGAAGTAGAAACAATTTCAGTAGGAACTTGTGGCATGAGAGTTGCAGCAACAGGGTCAGCACCAAATCCTAAAATGGTAAAGATTAAACCAATAATAGCAGTAATAATTAAACCAAGGAAAACAGCAGCAGGAACTTTTTTAACATATAAGAAAATAGTAATAAAAATACCAATTAAAGCAAGTAATGCAGGAGCAGCAAGTAAACTACCTAAAGCAACGATGGTAGATTCATCAGCTACAATAATTCCAGCACCTTTTAAACCAATAAATGCTAAGAAGAAACCAATACCAGCACCAATAGCTAATTTTAAGTTTACAGGAATAGCATTAAGGATAGCTTCTCTTAAACCAGAAACAGTAATAATTAAAAAGAGAATACTTGAAATAAATACAGCTGCTAAACCAGCTTTCCAAGATACACCTAAACCAATAACAATAGTAAAGGTAAACAACGCATTCATACCCATACCTGGTGCAAGACCAACTGGGTATTTAGATACAAGACCCATAACAAGACAAGAAATACCAGAAGCTACAGCAGTAGCAAAGAAAACACCAGTAACAGGCATTCCAGTAATTCCTAACATGTTAGGGTTAACTCCTAAAATATAAGACATTGCTAAGAAAGTAGTAAGTCCAGCAATGAATTCAGTTTTGAAATTAGTTTTATTTTCGTCTAATTTGAAAAAACTATTTAAAGACATATAACACCTCAATAAAAATTACATTTTTAATTTTTATATTTTAATATTTATAAAGGTTTCCTATGCAAGTAAAAAAACATTCATGAAAAATTGTAAAAATTGAAGGTTTATATATTGAAATAAAAAAAGTAAATAATAATATTCATAATATTGAATATTATTTTTTTAATTTTCTAAAAATATCACCTATAGTTCTTAATGGTTTAGTGATTTTCCAACTAGTAGAAGATAGGAGTAAATCTAATTTTTCTGCTTTTTTAGAGTTTTTTCTTCTTTCTGGTTCTATTTCATAGAGTTTATTTTGTAGGAGGATTTTTTCTCTTCTTTCTTTTCTTATTTTATTATTTAATAGGATTTCTTCTTTTGTTTTTATTGATCTATTTCTTTCAATAATTTCATCAAGTTGTTCTGTACGATTTTTATAATAATAAGGTTCATAATGTAAAGGAGAAGGAGTCCATCTGTGATTTTCATATGAATGAGTATTTTCATCAAATTCTAAAACTTCTACATCAAAGTTATTACAAATATAATTTTCAAGTATTGTAATATAATAATTAAAATTAGTAGCCTTCTTTATGTATTTTGGAGTTTCAACAATCTCCCCATTACCTTTTAACATTTTAGTAACATATTTTGAAGAATTTAATATAATTATAGTATTTGGACAGTTTTTATCCATAAATTTAAAGAATAAATCACATCGTTCTTTCCATAATTTAAAGAATTCTTCTTTATTATTTTGTATTTTTAAAAAATTATTATTTTTTATCTCTTGATAAAATGGAGTATGTTTTAAATCTGGATGATTAAGAGTAATATATTTTCCATCATCACATTGTAAGTTACCATTTCCCATATCACGAATAATATCCATTATTAAAAATTCAGGCTGTATTTTTATTATATCTTCTAAAAATTTATTAGTAAGATCATCTTTTCCACGTTCAGTCCTACGTTTACTAGTTCCAAGTTCTCCACCAGCACCTTCTGGTACAATTATATCCTCTTCATTAAAATCAATAGGTTTTTCCATCAAACTTATAATTGTGCTTCTTAATAATGTTCTTTCATTAATAAAATGATTTTTGTATCCTTTATTTATAACACCATAAAATAAATCTCTACTAGTGCAACTTCCAAATAGACAAAATGTAGCAATATTTGTAGATATTTTTATATTTTTAAGAGTTATGCTTTTTTTAGTTGAATCTTCTTTAAAAGAAATCCAAAAACTAATATCTTCTACAAAATCAATATTATCTTTGAATTTAGTATCTAATCCATTTTTAATAATAGTATTTTTTCTATCATAATTTATAGTAATGTGATTATTTCCTTCTTTTAAATCTAAACTTTCACTTGGAATTTTATTAAAATCTTTTTCATTATTAAAGAATGATTTACTAGATATACAGAAATCAACAGAACCTTCAATTTCAGTTATATCAAATTCTAATTTGAATTGAGGTGGTAAAAACCATCTTGATGAGGATTTAGTTAATATAAATTCCCCACCTTTATTCTCTTTAGGTTCTAATTTAATTCCATTTTTATTATATTCAACTTTTAAATTATTAGTTGAATAATTTTTTAGAGAACCATCACATGAGTCACTATATATCAAATTCATTATATCACTTAAAAGATTAAATTTAATTTTAAATAATAATTTTGGGTAGGTTATTTTTTATTATTTTTATGATAATTTTCTAATTCAAGATAATCTACTTTATTTACTTTATTTTTAGGAAGTTCCTCAATATACTCAAATTCGCGAGGTATTGTGAATTTAGCTAAATTTTCTTTACAATGTTTGTAGATACTGTTTTTAACTTCATCAGTAAGTTCGACATCATCATTTAATACAATATATGCTTTAGGAACTTTCATTTTAAAAGGGTGTGGTATTCCAATAACTGCTACTTCACGAATATTTGGGTGATTTATGAGGATGTTTTCTAAACGTTGTGGATAAATATTATAACCACTAGATATAATTATTCTTTCAATTCTGGATTTAAAGAATATCCAACCTTCTTCATCCATATACCCTAAATCTCCTGTGTGTAACCAGGTTAAACCCTCTTCATCAACTTTTAAAACTTCATTTGTTTTTTCAGGGTCGTCTAAATAAGCTAACATAACAGATGGGGATGAGATACAAATTTCACCATCTACACCAAATGGTACTTTTTCAGAGGTTCCAGGTTTTACAATTTTAAATATAGAATCTAGATAAGGGATACCTACACTTTCATTTTTATATTTGTCTTCAGGAACAATACATCCACCAGCTAAACATTCAGTTAAACCATAACCTGGTCTAATTTGAATATTAGCACCGTGTTCTTTTAAAAATTCGTCGATTTTTATTTTCATATTAACAGGTAATGTATCTCCTCCACAAACTGCTAATTTTAAGAAGGATAAATCAACAGAATCCATGCCTTCATCTTGAAGTAAGGCATTCCATAAAGTAGGAACTCCTGCAATAAAACTAGGTTTATAATCTTCTATAAGAATATGGAAATTTTTTGCATCAAATCTAGGGATTAAAACATTAGTTGCTCCTAATAAATATACCATATGTATACCACTACGAAGACCAAATCCGTGGAATATTGGCATGATTGCAAGGAAAGTATCTGTGGAATCTAAATCTGAATAAGCTAAAAAAGATTTGACAGAATAGTTGAAATTTCCATTAGTGAGAACTACACCTTTAGGATCTCCTGTACTTCCTCCAGTATATAGAATAGCTGCAACATGGGAACTGTCGGTAAATTCATTAGTTTCATAGTTTATGTCTTCACCCATTTTAATAAAATCTTTCCAACACATTACATTTTTATTAGTAATTTTATCTTTATTAAAATGGGAATTATTATGTGGGATAGATTCATTTAGAGTAGCTACAATAATGTTTTTTACATCTGTTTCATCAGAAATAACTTTAAAAAGGTCATAGTCGTAGTCAATGACTAGCATAGCTACACTTTTAGAAACTTGAAGATAATATTTAATTTCATTTTGAGCAGATAAAGGGTGAACCATGTTTGATATAGCTCCGATTTTATTAACTGCATAAAATGTAATAATAGCTTCAGGAGTGTTTGGCATACAAATTGTGACTTTATCTCCTTTTTTAATATTTAATTTTTTAAGAGATTTTGCAACATCATCAATTTGTTTTAAAAAATTAGTATAAGAAACTTCAACTCCAGAATAAATATAAGCTATTTTGTTTGGGAATTTTTTAGTTGAATTAGCAACAACTTCATAAAGAGAACAATCTGGATAATTAATCAACGTTCCTAATTCCTCTGAATCTTCACATAAACGAGTATCACTGAAATTATAATTTATCATATAATTCACAACCGTATTAAAAATTATATAAATATAATTATATAAAATTTACTGAAATTTTTAAAAAATATATTCTAAAATTAATTTAATTGAATAACTACTATTTTAAAGGTATTTATTTTAATAAATAAGTAAATTTAAGTAATTATACAAATTGT
>JAKSUE010000269.1 GCA_024409165.1 archaeon | reverse complement strand
TTAAATATTACATAATAATTAATAGAGTTTACAACTGGTATGATTGTAAATTCTAAGGATAATTAGTTTGTGGAGGTAAGCTATTAAGATATTAAATAGTTTAGGGAGGTAAACTATTTAACACAAACACTTAACCTATGATATATTCCCACTATAAAAAATAGTCGTTTAGTGTAATCTTAATTTCTAATTCATAATAAAACATTCATACATACATAAAATCATACATAAGAACTCCTATTATAACTACTGTCAAAAAAGTATGGTTTATCATCTTTTCTCAGGGTAAACACGTAATTTTTGTTCCTCCGTATGTTTTTGTAAGTTCTATAATAGTCACTGGTCTTTTTCGCTTTCTTAAAAAGAAAAGATGATTATTTAACCATACATTTCTTTTGGGTCAAATAATCTTTCGGATATGATTTTAACCTCTTTATCGGCGAGATTATCTATGTTTATTTCCTCTTTAAGATCTATTTGTCTAAAGAAGCAAGATCTATATCCTTCATGACATGCAGCTCCAATTTGATCAACTTTTAAAATAATTGCATCTGCATCACAGTCGATGAACATTTCTTTTATGATTTGCACATTACCTGAACTTTCTCCTTTCATCCACTGTTTTCCTCTTGAAGTACTATAATAGTGAGCTTTTTTAGTTCTTAAACTTTCCTCTACAGCTTCTTTATTCATAAAAGCTACCATAAGAATATCATTAGTTTGATAATCTTGAGCAATAGCTATAACTAATTTTTCACCATTTATTTCAAGTCTAAAATTTAATTCCATAATTATTCTTCCTATTTTTATTGATAAATGATTTGTATGATAAAATAATTTAAAAAAAGTAAAAAAATAATTAGAAATTTAATAAAAAATCTAATAGATAATCTAAAAAAAATCTAATTATTTTATATAATCAATCGATTTTAGTTATTTTTAATAAATTCAGCTACTTCATCAATAGCCATTAACTCTTGATCTCCACTTTCCATGTTTTTAACAGTGACTTTACCTTCTTCAAGGTCACGTTCACCAACAAGAACAGTGTATTTTACACCAATTTTATTAGCATAATTTAAGAGTTTTTTGAATTTCTTTCTGGATAAGTCAACTTCAGTTGGAATATCTGCTAATCTGAGAGTTTGAGCTATTTCAAATGCTTTTCCTCTGGTTTCAGGAGAAATAGCTGCAACATAAGTTTTAACTACAGGTTCTAATTCTTTAGGTTCGGTTAATTCTTCAATTGCATTAATTAATCTATCAAATCCAAGTGCAAATCCAGTAGAAACGACTTCTTCTCCACCAAATAACTTAATAAGACTGTAAGTTCCTCCACCACAGACTTGTTTTTGTGCACCAAGACCTTCTACATATACTTCAAATACAATTCCAGTATAATAATCAAGTCCACGAGCAACACCAAGGTTTAATTTGTAATTAAATACTTGGAAATTCTCAAGAGTTCTAATTAATTCTTCAAACTCTTCAAGAGCATCATGAGCTTCTTCATAAGGAGCAACTAAATCTCTAATATCAGATATAATAGAAGAATCTCCAACCATATCCATTAATTTGAATAAAACTTCATTAAGTTCTGGTTCTTTAATAACTGGATTATCACCAATAAGAGACTCTTTAAGAAGTTCTTTATCTCCTTTATCAATAACAACCATTATTTTAGTCTGAGTTTCCTCATCAATATTAAAATGACTAAATAAACCTCTAATAATTCCAAGGTGATTCACATTAAATTCAGCAGTAGTGATTCCTAAAGCTTCAATAGCATTACTACACATAGCTATTACTTCAGCTTCACCTTCAGGAGACTTAGCACCAATCAATTCACAACCAAACTGCCAAAATTGTCTAAATCTACCTTTCTGAGGTCTTTCATATCTAAAACAACTACCATAATAATATAATTTAATTGGTTTAGCAGTCTTCTGCATCTCATTTAAGTATAATCTTGCAATAGGAGCTGTAATCTCAGGTCTAAGAGTAAGTTCCCTTCCACCTTTATCTGTAAAATTGTATAATTGATTAACAACTTCATCACCAGATTTTGTAGTAAATAATTTTAAATCTTCAAAAAGAGGAGTCTGTACTTCTCCAAATCCATAATTCTCAAATACATTCCTAAGAGTATTTTCAACCTCTTTTCTCCTTCTCATTTCTTCAAATAAGAAATCTCTTGTACCTCTTGGTCTTTCAAATTCCATATAGATTTCTCCATAATTAATAATAAAAATAATTGATTCATCAATTTA
>JAKSUE010000268.1 GCA_024409165.1 archaeon | reverse complement strand
CCTTTACTCATAAGGTATCCACTTGCAACATCTGGAATTAATTTTACAGGAATATTTTCTTGTTGCATTTCCCAAACACTTAAACTTGCTCCTTGACCACGAGGACGAGTTTCATCACAAATAACTTTAATATTTTTACCTTGACTGTGAGCAGCTCTAAATACACCAAGAGCAGTCCCGTAATCAACACAAGCAAGTGCACCAGCATTACAATGAGTTAAAACAGTATCATTCTCATCAATAACTTCAGCACCATATTTTCCAATTGCCATATTAGTATCAATATCTTCCTGAAACATTTTTAATGCTTCATCAAGAGCACTGTTTTCACTTGCCATAATTCTATCTACAGCCCACATTAAATTAACAGCAGTAGGTCTTGCAGATTTCATTTCAATAGCTACTTTATCCATATCTTCTCCTGCAAGTTCTGCTAAAGCCATTCCAAAAGCAGCAGACACACCAATAGCAGGAGCTCCACGAACAATCATATCTTTAATAGCTACAATAACATCTTGATAATTATCACAGTAAACATAAGTTAACTCATCAGGTAATTTAGTTTGATCAATGAGTTTTAATTTATTATCTTCCCATTCTAAAGTTCTCATAAAAACACCTGTTTTATTAAAATCATAATAAATAATAGAATTTAATTATTTTACATTTAAATTATAATGTATTTTAACAGTTTTTCCAGATTGATAAATAGAAGCTACAAAATTATTTTTTGAATCATATACTTCTAAATTAGAAGAACCATTAGTTAATTGATTATAATTAATTTTAGCATTAGATGAAATAGTTCCTAAACTAATATTTCCTTTACCATTTCCTTCTTTTTGGTAAGATTTACCATCAACAGAATAATCAATTTTCCATTTAGCATTAGAATCAATAACTAAAACATACTTACCAGAACTAATATTCACATCTTTTGAAACATCTACATTATCCTTTAATTCCATAGACTTATTGGTAGAATAAATACTAAAATCATCACCATAATTTAATAATTCTTGGTCTTCTTGAACAAGAGAGAATGAAGAATATGCTACAAAAGCAATTCCACAAATTGCAATGATAATTATAATAACTTTATAAATATCTTTCATCTTATCACTACATTAAATTCTAATATAATTTAACTAAATTTAACTAAATTCAACTAAATTCGGCTAATTCTAATTTAACTAATTTAACTAATTTAACTAATTTAACTAATTTATCTAATTTATCTAATTAACTAACTGATTTAAAAATTGTATAAAAGAAATTAGTAATGACTTTGAGGAGTCATTCCTAAATGATGGTCTTCGTGTTTTTTACCTGGAATACCATAAGCATCTGCTCTACATTGAGTACATGCTCTGAATACTGGTAAAATTTCTTCAACTTCATCACGAACTTTTTCCATCATAGAACAATCAGGTCTTTCATAATCAGCCATTTTATTTAAAGGAATAAGTGGTAAAACATTCATTAAAGAAGCACCGCATTCTTTAACTTTCTTAGCTATTTCAACAATATGTTCATCATTTAATCCAGGAATAAGAACACTGTTTACTTTTACAATAACTCCTAAGTCTGTAACTTTTTTAATTCCTTCAAGTTGATTTTTAAGTAAAATTTCAGCTCCTTCTTTACCTTTGTAAATTTTACCTTCGTATTGTACAAATGCATAAATATCTTTTCCAATTTCAGGGTCAACTGCATTTACAGTAACAGTAACAGTATTTACACCTAATTCTGCAAGTTTTTCTGCATATTTAGGAAGTAAAAGTCCATTTGTACTCATACATTTAATTAAATCAGGATTTACATCATGTAATTTTTCAAAGAATTCAAAAGTAGCTTCATTAGCTAATGAATCTCCAGGACCTGCAACACCTACAACAGAAATAGGACTATCTGCAGTTACTTCTTTAACATGTTCAATAGCTCCATCAGCATCTAAAACACAACCTGCAACACCAGGCCTATTTTCATCAGCATTAATTGATCTTGTACAGAAATTACATCCAATATTACATTTTGGAGCGATTGGTACATGAGCTCTACCTACCTTATCATGTAATTTTTCATTAAAACATGGATGTACTTTTGTAATATGAGCAAATTTTGAACCATTTTGATTTCCACTAGGACAAGCTTTATTTTTATTTTCCATAGCTATTCCTCCATAAGTATAATAATATTAATTTTAGTTATTTAATTATCTTAATTATTTAATTATCTCAGTTATTTTTAATTAATAAATTTACTTAAATTTATT
>JAKSUE010000267.1 GCA_024409165.1 archaeon | reverse complement strand
AAAGCATTATTCATGGAATCAAGCCCAGCACCTGCAAAAGAAGCATTAAAAATGATGGGAATGCCTGCAGGTCCTTTAAGATTACCATTAGTTCCTATGTTAGATGAAAACCGTGAATATTTAAGAAAAGTATTAATTGATGCTGGAATTATTGAATAAATAATTTATCAAGTATTAATTGATTAGAATTATAATTAATATTATTAAGTTTTATTTGGATGATATTATGATTAAAGTTGCTGTAACTGGAGCTGCTGGAAGAATGGGCTCTGGTATTGTTAGAAAAATTACTGAACAAGATGATATGGAAGTTGTAGCTGCTATTGAAATACCAAATACTCCTTTAGAAGGAAAAGATGTAGGTATTCAAGCAGGAATTGGTGAACTTGGTGTTAAAATCACTGGTTCTGAAAACCTTGAAAAAGCTTTAAAAGAATCTGGTGCTGATGTATTAGTTGATTTTACTATTGCTCCTGCTGCTGTTAATACTATTAAAGTAGCTGCTGATTGTGGTGTAAATCTTGTTGTTGGAACTACTGGATTTACAGATGAACAAGCTAAAGGAAATGCTCAAGTTATTGCAGATAAAAACATTAAAGCTGTAATTTCTTCTAATTTCTCTATTGGTGTAAATGTATTCTTTAAAGTTTTAAAAGATTTAACTCCTATATTAAATGATTTTGATATTGAAATTATAGAAGCTCACCATAATCAAAAACAAGATGCTCCTTCTGGAACTGCTATGGCTGCTTTTGAAACTGTAGCTAATGCTTTAGAAAGAGTACCTGAAGATGTAGCTGTTTATGGTAGAGAAGGTCAAGTAGGTAAAAGAACCAAAGAAGAAATTGGTTTACATGCTATCCGTGGTGGAGATATTGTTGGAGACCACTCTGTAATGTATATTGGTGATGGTGAAAGATTAGAAATTAATCATAGAGCTCATACCAGAGAAGTATTTATTGCTGGTGTTATCAGAGCTTTAAGATTTGTAGGTTCAGCGGAACCTGGTAAAGTTAATGATATGGCTGATGTTTTAGGTATTAATGAATAAATTAGTCATTTCAATTTATTATAATTATAATAAGTTATTTTCAATTTTTAATTTATTATTTATTAACTAATTAATGATAATTTTTATAATTAAATTAAGATTTTAAGAGGATTGATTAAAATGGTAAAAGTAGGTGTACTTGGTGCAACTGGTATGGTAGGACAAAGATTTATCCAATTATTGGATAATCATCCTGATTTTGAAATTGCTGCATTAGCTGCTTCTTCAAGATCTGCAGGTAAAAGATATGAAGATGCAACAACTTGGTATTTAGATACTCCAATGCCTGATTCTGTTAAAGGTATGGAAGTTATTGAAACTGACCCTGCAAAAATGAGTAAAGATGTAGAAATTGTTTTCTCTTCTCTTCCAACTGATTTTGCAGCTAAAGTTGAACCAGCTTATGCAAAAGACTTTGTTGTAGCTTCTAATGCAAGTGCTATGCGTATGAAAAAGGATATTCCTTTAGTTATTCCTGAAGTTAATCCTCAATTTTTAGATATGATTGATGCTCAACAAAAAGCTAATGATTGGGATGGATTTATTGTAACCAACCCTAACTGTTCTACTATTGCTTTAACTTTAACTTTAAAACCGATTTATGATAATTTCAACATCAATAGAATTTATGTATCTACTATGCAAGCAGTATCTGGTGCTGGATATAATGGTGTTCCATCAATGGCTATTGTAGATAACTTAGTTCCTTATATTGGTGGAGAAGAAGAAAAAATGGAAAGTGAAAGTTTATACTTATTAGGTGAACTTGATGGTAGTGATGTAAAACCTGCAAACTTCTCATTAAGTGCATCTTGTCACAGAGTAGCTGTTGTTGATGGTCATACTGAAGCAGTCTTTATTGAATTAGATGAAGAAGCAGATATTGATAAAATCAAAGATAAAATGGCTAACTTTAAAGGTTTACCTCAAGAATTAGACTTATACTCTGCTCCTAAAAACCCTGTTATTGTTAAAGAAGAAGATGACAGACCTCAACCAAGATTAGACAGAAATGCTAGTGGTGGTATGGCCGCTACTGTTGGAAGAGTAAGAAAAGATAATGCATTTGATAATAGTTTCAAATATGTCTTAGTAGGACATAATACTATTAGAGGTGCTGCTGGTGCTTCTATATTAAATGCAGAATTAATTAATAAACAAATCCTTTAAGTTTATTAATTTTTACTTTTTTTATTATTCTTTATTATTTTTTTATATATTTTGACTACATTTTTGTAGT
>JAKSUE010000266.1 GCA_024409165.1 archaeon | reverse complement strand
TTGAATTAGAATAATAATTTTATTAAATAATATTTGTAAGGTGTTATTTTGATAGATAAAAAAGAAGTAATTTGTTATATTATACTTTTAGTAGTTGTTCTATTAGCAGCATCTCACTTGAATGTAGTTGTTTCAGGTAGTATGGAACCTGTATTTTATAGGGGAGATATTGTTGTTGTAGAGAAAGCTAATTTCTTAGGGATAAGTGAATTTGATCCTAATGATGTTCAAGTAGGGGATATTGTTGTTTATGATGCTGTTTGGTATAATAATCCAGTTATTCATAGAGTAATTAATATCACAGAGATTAATGGAACTACTATGTATATGATAAAAGGTGACAATAATGACCGTCCAGATCCTTATTATGTAACTCCTAATCAGATTAGGGATAGGGTACTTACATTTGGTGATAGTCCTATTGTTATTCCAAAAATAGGTTATGTTACTATTATATTAAAAGGTTTATAACTTATTAGATTAAAAAGATTATAATTAAATTTAGGGTTTATAACTTAGATTAGATTATAGTTAAATTCACTTTTATTATTTGTTATTTAGGTGTTTAAATGTATTTTAAGATTAAAAATGAAGCTATTGATGCTATAAATAAAGCTATTGAGAAAATGGGTTGTGAGATTGATGGGGAAGTTAAGATGGAATTTCCTCCAAACCCAGAACTTGGTGATTTAGCAAGTACTGTTTCTTTCCAATTAGCTAAAGTTTTAAGAAAAGGTCCTCAACTTATTGCTCCTGAGGTTGTTGAAGCTATTGAACTTCCTGAGATATTTTCTAAAGTTGAAGCTACAGGGCCTTATGTGAATTTCTTTATTAATCATGATATTTTTGCTAAAGATTTACTTGCTAGTGTTGATGAGGATTATGGTACTTTAGAGGCTGTTGATGAGAAGATTGTTTTAGAACATACTTCTGCTAATCCTAATGGTCCTTTACATATTGGACATATTAGAAACTCTGTTATTGGAGATTCTTTAAGAAGAGTTTTATTAAAAGCAGGTTATGATGTTAATACTCAATATTATGTAAATGATATGGGTAGACAACTTGCTATGATTGTTTATGGTATAGAGGAGTTAGGTTTAAAATTAGAAGATCAACCTTCTGAGAAAATCGATCATAAAGTTGGAGAATTATACTTTAAAGTTAACCAAATGTTAAAAGATGATGAAAGTTTATCAGCAGGTATAGATGCAACTATTAAAAAGTATGAAAGTGCACCATCCGATTTAGATACTGTCTTCGAGGGTGCAGTAAATAGCTGTCTTACTGGTGTAAAGGAAACTTTAGCAAGGATGAATGTAAAACACGACGAGTTTATCTGGGAAGGACAATTCGTTCGTAGTGGACTTGTAGATAAAATCACTGATGAACTTCATTCTATAGGATATGCAAGATATGGAAATCCTAAATCTGATTCTGCTCCTGATGTATTATACCTTGACTTAACTGAATTTGGTATTGATAAAGAATTAGTTTTAAGAAGAGCAGATGGAACCTCACTTTACTCTACAAGAGATATTGCTTATCATATTTACAAATGTACAGAAGCTGGTGAAACTGGTAAAGTTTTAGATATTTTCGGTTCTGACCATAAATTAGCTGCAAAACAAGTTTCACTTGCACTTGAAATTCTTGAAGTATTAGAACCAAATACTGATAAAATGGAAGTAATCTTCTATGAATTCATTACTTTACCTGAAGGATCTATGTCTACAAGAAGAGGAGTATTTATTTCTGTAGATGAATTAATGGATGAAGCTGTAAGAAGAGCTAAAGAAGAACTTACTTCAAGAAGAGCAGATCTTGATGAAGAAACTATTGATAAAATTGCTGAAGAAATCGGTATTGGTGCTGTAAGATTCTATATTGCAAGATTATCCCCTGAAAAACATATTAAATTTATTTGGGATGAAGCACTTAGTTTCGAACGTGGTTGTGCATCTATTCAATATGCTCATGCAAGAGCTTGTAAATTACTTAAAAATGCAGAAGCAGATATTAGTTCTTTAGTTGTTGAAGATAACTGGTCTCCAAATGAAAATGAAAGAGAACTTGTAAAATTAATAGCTAAATTCCCATCTTTAGTCCAAGATTGTGCTGATGCAAAAAGAGTACATCCTATAGCTCAATATTGTCAAGATTTAGCAAGTGCATTTAATAGATTCTATAAATCTGAACAAGTAATTGGTTCTGATGCGGAAAATGCAAGATTAATCCTTGTAGATAAATCAAGAATCACTATTAAAAATGCATTAGATCTTTTAGGTGTAGCTGCTCCT
>JAKSUE010000265.1 GCA_024409165.1 archaeon | reverse complement strand
TAGTGATATATAATCAATTAATAATACTATTAAAAGTTAATAAAATTTAATAATTGAATAAACAATTAAAAAATCTTATTAAAGTTTATTAGTTTATTTAATCTAAATAGATTAATAATTAGGTTTATAACTTAATTATTTTAATAAATCAACCATATTAGCAATAGTTGAGTCTAATTGATTGTCATGGTTAGTTACTATTTTAACAGTTGCACCAGTTAAAGTAGCATAAGCCATGGAAGCTGCTCTATTCATTTCTTGATGTAATTGAATTTCGCTAGCTTTTTCAACATCTCTGTTTCTAGTTTCATCTGAAAGTCTTCTGACCATGATTTCATCAGGATCAGCTTCAATTAAGATAAACATATCTGGGTTTAATCCTTCTAATACCCATTTTGGGAGACCTGGTAAGAAACCAGATGGAGTACTAATAGTACAATGAGTATCTACAATAACATTATCAGATTGAGCTTTTTCACTAATTCTAATACCTGCTGCTTTTTGAATCTCTTTTTGAGTTTCAGCAGGTAATTTTCTTAATTCATCTCTATTTTCAACAAGACCTTTTTCAATAGCTATTTCGGTCATAATATCTCCATAGTTTAAATGAAGATAGTCTACATTTTCTAAAGTTTTATTAAGAACAGTGGTACTTCCAGAACCAGGAATTCCAGTTAAAACTACTAATTTCATATAAATCACACTATAATTTTAATAATTTTAATAATTTAATTTTAAAATTTTATTTTAAAATTTTATTTTATAATTTTAAATTAATAATAAATAATAAAAAGTAACTATAAAAATAGTTACTATAAATTTTTATGGAAATTTATTTAGTCTCCACCAAACATTTTTCTTAACATTGGGTGCATTTCCATCATTTGTTCTTTAGCAATTTCTTCGTAGAGTTTGTAAACAATACCTACAGTAAGTAATACACCAGTACCTCCACCGAGAGCACCAGTTAAATCAGCAATAAATGCTAAAATACCTACAAACAAACCACCGAGAATTGTAAGTGCAGGAATATATTTATTCATGATTTTATAAAGTTGTCTTTTACTACTTCTAAAACCAGGAATTTGGATACCTGAGTTGTAAAGTTGTTTTGCAACTTCTTTTGCACTTAAAGAACCACTAATTTCAACCCATAACCATGAGAATAATACACAACATAATAAGAATACAATTGCATAGAATATTACTCTAAATGGATTAGTAAATACAAGACTAATACTGTTTGGAGTGGATAACCAAAGAGCAAGTCCACTAATAGCTCTTCCACCTTGTACTTCTCCAAAAATAGGGAATCCTAATTTTTGGAATAAACTTGCAATAAGTGAAACGTTAACAAGAAGAGCACTGGTTAAAATAACCGGCATGTTACTTGCATAAATAAATTTAAGAGGATATTTACCAACAGAACCTCTGATTCTACCGTGACCTCTTACTTGACCGTGAGAAATAGGAATCTCAATTCTCATACTTTCACCATATACTGCAATGAAGAATACAATAATAGTTGCAATTAATGGGATAAGTAATGAGAAGTCAGGAGCTCCACCCATGATAGTTTGGATAAATGCAGGAATTGCACCAGACATAGCGCCTGTAGCAGTTGGTAAGAAGTTGAAAGATCCTACTAAAATAGTTTCAGATACACCAGCAGCAATGAATAAACCAATACCACTACCGAATCCCCATTTAGATACTACTTCATCAAGATATAAGATTAAAATAGCTCCAATAACTAATTGAAGTAACATAATTGGATAGAAAGAAACATCTATAGCAACTAAACTTCCAGTAAATACTAAAATAGCTGCTTCAAATATTGTAAATACAATAGCTAATATTTTCTGAGTACTTTGGAACATTGCTTTATGTTCATGTTGAGATAAATCTAATTTTAAAATTTTAGCCCCAACTAAAAGTTGTAATACAATAGATGCAGTTACAATAGGACCAATACCTAAAGTAAGGATTGAACCGAAACTTCCAGCCATAACTGCTCTTAAAGCAGCAAATTGATCAATAGCAGCTGGACTTAAACCATATAATGGAATTTCACATAAAATATAGTATAAAACTAAAACAATAGCCGTCCATTTAAGCTTTTCTTTAAAATCTTGCCTATGAATTGGAGTCTTAACCTCCGGAAGCAATTTAAATAACGGCTTAAAATTTTCTAAAAACATTTTTTCATTAGCCATATTTTCCCCGTAATCATTCTTCTATTTGATTAATAAATATAAATTAAATCGAAAGCATAATTTTTAAATTTGATAATTTGATAAATTAATTTACTTAATAAATTAATTAAAT
>JAKSUE010000264.1 GCA_024409165.1 archaeon | reverse complement strand
TTCTTATTTTTTAAATTAAAACAAAAAACTTTAATAATAAAAAATATTAATATTGTTATAATAGAATATATTCTATTTAATATAATATTTTATTAACTAATTTCTTATTTATTTAAATATTAATGGTATATTATGAAATCTGCAGTCTTATTTTCAGGTGGAAAAGATAGTGTAATGGCATTAAATTACTCCTTAAATCAAGGAGATGATGTTAAATACTTATTATCTATGGAATCTAAAAATAAAGAATCCTATATGTTTCATGTACCTAATATTCATTTAACAAGTTTACTATCTGAAGCATTAGAAATACCTTTAATTAATGCAATTACAGATGGTGAAAAAGAAAAAGAATTAGATGATTTAAAAGAACAGTTCTATAAATTAAAAGAATTAGGAATTGAAGCTATCTACACAGGTGCTTTATTTTCTACTTATCAAAAATCAAGGATTGAAAATCTATGTGAGGAAGTAGGTTTAATAGCTATTTCTCCTTATTGGCACATGGACCCTAAAGAATATATGGAACTTGTTTTAGCATCTGGATTTAAAGTTATCATCTCAGGTGTTTATGCTGATGGTCTTGATGAAACTTGGTTAGGTAAAGAAATTGATCAAGAATCCTTTGAAGAACTAATTAAAATCAGCAAAAAAACCTACCTTCATTTAGCTTTTGAAGGTGGAGAAGCTGAAACATTAGTTATTGATGGACCAATATTTAAAAAGAGAATTGAAATCACTGATTCTGAAATAGAATGGCATCGTGATAGTGGAAACTATTATGTTTTAGATGCTAAATTAGTTAGTAAGTAATTAAATTCATAATTATAACTTAATTTAATGTATGATTCATTAAATAAATTTATATCAATTATTAATTAAAAAGAGGAATTATAATGGCAAATATATCTGATATTACTCGTAATAAAATGATGTTAACTGGTAGTTTTGCTAAACAAGGTTACGACTGGTGGTGGCATTCTTTCACTGCTATCAATGCAGAAACCGGTGAAGAAAAACCATTCTTTATTGAATACTTTATTTGTAACCCTGCTTTAGGTGGAAAAGAACCTATTTTTGGTCAATTACCAGAAAATCAAGCAAAAGGTGTTAAACCTTCTTATTTAATGGTTAAATTTGGTACCTGGGTAGATAATGCAAAACAATTACATCGTTTCTTTGGTTGGGATGATGTAAATATGAAAAAAGGTTCCCCATTTTTAGTTGAAGCTGCTGATTGTATGTGTACAGAAGACCATATGAAAGGTAGTATTAAAATTTCCAAAGAAGAAGCTGAAGCACACCCAGAATACATGTGTGACTGGGGTGAAGCTGAATGGGATATTAAAATCAACAAAGAAATTGCATTCCATGTAGGTTACGGTGCAAGTAATACCTTCCAAACCTTAAAAGCATTTGAAATGTTCTGGCATGCAGAAGGTATGAAAAGTAAATTTGAAGGAACTATTACTCTCGATGGTGTCAAATATGATGTAATTCCTGATAAATGTTATGGTTACTCTGATAAAAACTGGGGTAAAAACTTTACAAGCCCATGGGTATGGCTCTCCTCTAACGATTTAACCAGTAAAAAAACTGGTAAAAAATTAGAAAACAGTGTATTTAACATTGGTGGAGGAAGACCAAAAGTTGGTCCTATTGCATTAAACAGACAATTATTATCTGACTTCTTCTATGAAGGTAAATCCTATGAATTTAACTTCTCTAAATTCTGGAAAAATGTAAAAACCGAATTTGAATCCCATGAAACTGATACTCAAATCGTATGGCATGTAGATCAAAAAGCAGGTGGATACAGAATGATTACTGATATTACCTGTGAGAAAAAAGACATGTTATTCATTAACTATGAATCTCCAGATGGTAAGAAAAGACACAACCGTCTTTGGAATGGTGGAAACGGTGTAGGTACTGTTAAATTATACAAAGGCAGTGAATTAATCGATGAAGTCGAAGCTAAACACATTGGTTGTGAATACGGAGAATACGACCCAGAATAATATTCTCCATTATAAATAGTTAATATAACTTATTTAATCTTTATTATTAAAAAGGATTATAAATAGCCAATATAGCTATTTTAATCTTTATTTTTAAAAAGATTTATAAATAAGTTATTATAAAACTATAATAAGTGATTTTTATGTTTATGAATACAACTGATTTGATTGTTTTAGCCATTGCATATATTTATGTAATTGTTATCTTTGTTTTATCAGAGTTTGTATTGGACTTATCTCCATCAATCTCAAGAAAATTCTTACATATTATGGTAGGTAACTGTGTTTTCTTAATGCCTTTCTTTGTAA
>JAKSUE010000263.1 GCA_024409165.1 archaeon | reverse complement strand
AATAAAAAAATGAACTAAAAGTAAAAAATTGAATTAAAACTAAATAAATGAAATAAAAATGAAAAATTGAAATGAAATTGTAATACTTTTTTATTAAAAAGTAATATTTAAATAATAGTTAAAACAAATCCTAAAATACAAAGATACAATTAATAAAAACTTTCAATTAAAGAAGATATTTAAATAAAAGGTGAAAAAATGTCTTTTAAAAATAAAATAAAAATTAAATATCTTTCAAATGAATCAAACTCTAAAAATTTAATTAATAATAAAATTAATGAAATTAAAGAAAATTTAAACAAATTAAACCATGATCAAAGTGGACAAGGCGCAGCAGAATATATTCTCCTCTTTGGAGGAGTTATTGTAATTGCAATTGCAGCGATTTTAATTTATAGTTCTTACTTTGGAGATAAAACCTCTGATTTAAATGCATCCCAAGATATTAACACAATTCGTGACAACCTTAGTGCAAATACCTAAAAAACTAAATCAAGACATAAACGCACAAACAAGTGTTGAAATAATCTTACTAATAGGATCCATTTTAACAATAAGTTTAATAACAGGAACATATATCATGAAAATAAGTTCCCAAATAAACTCAAATTTTACTAAAGTCCTTGAAAAAGGAAGAACCTCTTTAATTAACAAATTATAACCCAATAATTATTAGCTACCCCCAGCTAATAATTTTTAAAAATTATTTAAAAATACTAAAAAAATAGAATATAAAAATTAAAAAAATAGAATATAAAAATTAAAAAAATAGTTAAAAAAATAAGAAAATAGTAATAATAAACTAAACTATTTTCGTCTACGGAACCTGCCTAACATATCCATAGTTCTTTTAGCTTGTATAATCTCACCAACAACTGGAATATCACGAAGTGCTTGATCCCTTTCAATAGCTGTTTTATGTAATTCAGTGACTATAGCATCTTTTACAAGATATCTTGCATCTTCTTTAAGTTCTCTTTTCCCCATTTCTTTTAAATCATCACTAGAATAATTTTTAGGATTAAAAGCACTGTCTTTAAAAGAAATTGAATCAGGACCATTTACAGTAGCTAAATCTGTAAAAATAGCAATATATTCTTTATTTAAATCAGATTGTTGGAAATCATTTTCAAATGCAATAACATCTGTGTATTTTTCTCCAAATTCAACCATTCTTTCAAAAATATCATCAATTTTAGCTTCAACTTCCGGAGGCACATTATGATAATTATCATAAATAGTACTTTTACGAACATTTATTGAATTTTGAACATATTCATCCATTTAAATCACCTCTTAAGCAATGAAAATAAATAAAAATAAACAATTAGGTAAAAATAAACAATAATAAAAAATGAATTATTAAATTAATTGACCTTTACGATTGATTTCTCCTTTTCTAATACGTGTAGAAGAAATAGGAATACCATCATCAGCTAAAACAAAACTAATTACTACAATATCTAAAGGATTCATACCTTTATTAACTCTTATTTCATTAATTTTAATAGCATTAGGTTCTGTTTCTTCACTAACAACAATTGCATCATAATTAGCATCATGAACTGTTGGCCCATAAGGGTCGTCTAAACGAGAAATATGATAATTATTATGTTTTGTTTTTAGAAACTCATTAAGATTTGCCATACGATTAGCACAGGAATCAACATCATGTTTTTTATTAGCAAAAGTAGAAGATGTAACACCAATTTCTACACTTTCGCCAATTTCAAAAGCTTTAGCTATTAATTTCCTATGCCCATAATGAAACTTATCAAAAGTCCCACCAACAGCAACACGTTTATACAATGCCATGATAATCCTTACCTAAACTCTAAATAAAGATTTAATTTTAAATTATTTAAATTTAATGTAATAATTTAAAAAAATAAGAATAAAAAATAGTAAAAAGAATAAAAAAAGAAAAAATAATAAAAAAAAAATAAAAACATAATTTATATATTGATAAAAAGAAGAGAGGAGATATTATGGATTTAAGTTCTTATTTTAAAAGCGTATTAGACCAAGACAGAACTCCAATTGTATTGTGTGACATAAATCATAAAATTATTTATATGAATCAAGTAGCTATTGAAAAATATGAATATGATGGTGGTGCAGAATTATTAGGTGAAAACCTATTAGATTGTCATGATGAAAGTTCAATTGTTTTAATTAATAAAGTTCTTGATTGGTTTAAAGAAAGTACTGAAAATAATATAATTCATACTTTTTATAATGATAAGGAAAATAAAGATGTTTATATGATTGCATTAAGAGATGATGAATGCAATTTAATTGGATATTATGAGAAACATGAATATAGAAACATAGA
>JAKSUE010000262.1 GCA_024409165.1 archaeon | reverse complement strand
ATAATAATAATAATAATAATAATAATAATAATAATAATAATCGTAGTGGTAAAATGATAGTTAATAATTCTTTAGATGAAGTTAAAAAAAGAGAATCTGCTCTTAAAATTATTAAATCAATTATTGAAGAAAAAGGCAGAAATAATCTATATGATGTAACTGGTCTTTCTGGAGCATTTATAACAAATAAAGCAGATTTAAACCTTCTTGAAACTTATGTTGGTCCAGCTATTTTTGAAGAAGAACTTCAAGTTGTTGGAAAAAATCATCTTGGTGGTGAAAAGGTTCTTCCTGTAAATAGAACCAGTTCTGGAATATTAGCTACTATTTTAGCACTTGTTGAAGAAGGTTCATCTGTAAGTCATTTTTTAGCTGAATTTCCAGCTCACCCATCTATTCCAAGATCTTGTAAACTTGTTGGTGCTGATTACTTTGAATATGTTGATATTGATAAATTTGAGGTTTTTGATAACACCTCATTAGTTATTATCACAGGTTCTACAATGGATCATAAAGTAGTAGATGAAAGTTTATTCAAAAAAGTCATTGATATTGCTCATAAAAATAATATTCCTGTTTTAGTTGATGACGCTTCAGGTGCAAGACTCAGAACCGCTATTTTTAAACAAAAAAGAGCATGTGACCTTGGAGCAGACTTAGTTGTAACAAGCACTGATAAACTAATGCCAGGACCACGTGGAGGATTAATGGCAGGTAATTCTGAATTAATTAATAAAGTTAAAGTTAAAGCTACTCAATTTGGTCTTGAAGCACAACCTCCTCTTGTTTTAGCAATGGTAAATGGATTAAAAAATTATACAGAAGATAATTTAATTAAAGCATTCAATAAAAAAGAAGAGTTCTTTAATTTATTAAATGATAATCATAATTTTAATAATAATTCTAATAATAATCCTAATATTAATTCTAATAATTCTATGTTTGAATTAACTCCTACTGGTGTGATGGTTAAAGAAGAGTCCATTATTAGTCAATTACACGATTTAAATGTAAAAACAGAGCTTTCAGCAAAAGATTGTGCATTTTTATGGGCTATGATTTTATTAAAAGAAGAAGGAATTATCACAATTCCTGCTGTAGGAATGCCTGGTGCATCAGCTACAATTAGATTTGATTTATCTACTAAAGATGTAATTGATATGGATTTAAATATTTTGTATAAAAAAATAGATAATTCATTTAATATATTTTTAAATGTAGTTAAAGATGAAAAATTAGCTAAAAACTTAATTTTAGGAGAATAAAAACATTTAAGGGATTATTTGATTTATTAATATTTTAATAATTTATAATGTTAATTAATGAATTATATGGTTCTACATTCTCCATAAGTTATTTTTTCTAATTCACCATTACTTTTTTTAATGATTAAATTACCTTCGTCATTAATTCCAACAGCATAACCATATTTTTCTTCATTAAGTTGTTTGATTTTAACATTTTTTCCTATTGTGTCAGATAAACTTCTCCAATCATCAAGAGTAGTTTTGAATTCTTCTTTTTTATATAAATTGTATATTTCTTCGAATTCTGTTAATAATTTAGCAATAAACTCATTTGCATCGATATTTTTACCTAATTCTTCATTTAAAGTGGTTATTCTGTTTTTAAGTTCTTTATCTTTAAAATCATTTATTTTAATGTTGGTATCAATTCCTACTCCAACAACAATATAATTACGAGGATTTGCATTGGATGAGATTATATTTGATTCTGTTAAAATTCCAGAAATCTTTTTATTATTTATTAAAACATCATTAGGCCATTTAATTTTAGCATTTAATCCTAATTTTTTAATAGTTTTAGCTACTGCAACACCTGTGAATAATGTTATTAATGGGAATTTAGAAGGGTTTATATTTGGTTTAAGTATTATTGAGAGCCAGATTCCTCCTTTTGGGGATTCCCAGTGTTTAGCAGATCTTCCTCTTGCTTTTGTTTGTGTTTCTGCAATAATAACAGTTCCATCTTCGATATTATTTTCTGCTAAAAATTTAGCTATTGTATTTGTTGATGTGATTTTAGGGAAGCAATAGATAGTTTTTCCAATTGTGGTTTGGTTTGTGGTTTGGGTTTTTAAATATTCTTTGATTGATTTGGTGTTTATTTTATCGGTTTTATAGAGAGAATATTTTTTTATTTCTTCTAAAAGATTATCTGGATTTTCTAATTTCTCTGATAATGATTTAGAGATGATATTTTCTTCTAATAAAAATTGGATTATTTCATTATTCATAAAATCACAAAGAATATTTTTTTTATTTTGATTTATAATATGTAAAAATAGTTAATGAATTTAAATAATAATATTTAATAAAAAATA
>JAKSUE010000261.1 GCA_024409165.1 archaeon | reverse complement strand
TAAAGCATTTATTCTTATTTTTTTAATATATAATTTACCATACATTAATTTTATTAAATTTTAATCATTTTTAACAAATTTAAAGCTTTAAAACTCATTTTTATTCAGAACCTTTAAATATAAGTTATACCAAAATTATCTTTGTAGTATAAAAAAGAAGTTAAAGTGTGAGTTCACTACTAAATGAGGTTAAAATATGGAATTTAATAAAGAAAAATTCAAAAATGTATTACATTATTTAATCGATTCCTGTGAAAATAGATAATGTAGGAAGAACCGTACTTTATAAACTATTATACTTTGCTGATTTTAATTATTTTGAATTATATGAGAAATCTTTAACAAATGAATCTTATAAAAAACTACCTTATGGTCCTGCACCTAATCATTTTAAACTCTCAGTTGATGAATTAACTCAAGAAGGTAAAATAAAAGAAACTGAATTAAAATATTTAGATAAATCTAAATTCCACTATTCTTCTTTAATTAAACCAAAATACTCATTTTCAAGAGAAGAAAAAGAAGTTATTGATTCAGTTATTAATAAATTATCCCATATGAGTGCTAAAGAAATTAGTGAATATTCTCACGGAGATATGCCTTGGAGAGCAACAGAAGATTATGAAATCATTGATTATGGTTTTGTTTTTTATAGGGACCCTGAATATACTGTAAGAGTATACAATGACTCTAATTAAAGTAGAGTACAAAAAGTTTATTATAAATTATAAATCATAAAATTTCATTAATTCATTTGATTCTTCTGTTGATTCAAATTCTTTTATAAAATCTTTTAAATCATTGATAAACTCTTTTTTTCTATTTTTTAAATCAAATATATCAGAATAATCTTTTTTTAATGTTAAAGTCATTTTAATATCTTCTGTTTCTAAATCAATAGTTGGATAATCATTATTTACATTATCTTCAAAATCAAAAGAATCTATTTCAAGAAAATCATCAAAATCGTCTTTAAGATTAAGCATGTTATCTAAATCATCAAATTCTAAATCTGTGCCATTGAAAATAGGATTGTTTTCTTCTTTAATTTTACGTGCAAACTCTTCAAATTCTTTTTTAAAGTCTTTTTCTTCCATAAAATCACAAAAATAAACTATAAAATAGCTATAGAATTAAAAAATTAAACTAATAAAAATAGCTATAAAATATAATAAATTAATAAAAAAATAAAGTAAAAATAGTAAATAATAAATAAATAATAAATAATAAATAAATTATACTATTTTTCAATAACGAAACCTGAATTTTGTCCTTTGGTTACAAAAATAGGTACATCTTCGCCTAATAAGTCTTTTGTAGCTTTTAAAACTTTTTCTTTGTTTCTATTATCTACGACAGTATAGACTGTAGGGCCAAATGAACTCATTCCTACACCATATGCTCCAGCATCTCTCATAGTTTGCATTAAGGTATGCATTCTTTCATCATATAGGGTTAATTCTGCTTTTTGGAATCCTCTTTTGTGTATTTCATCAATACACCAACCGAATCCTTCTATGTCTTTTTCAATCATAAATGGGATTAGATTCATGAATACAATATGGGAAAGTTGTTCTACTTCACCATCTGGGAGTGGGCAGAATTTTTCAAATAAATTTACTTCTTCACCATCATGAATAGATAAACCATATGGTGGGATTACAATAATAATATCCCATTCTTCAGGGAAATCGTATCTTCCAATAATTGGAGGTGGGGATGCTTTAGATGCAGAAGAAGGTAAAAAACCAGATTTTTCTTTTAAACTATGTCCTCCATCAGCTATAAAACCACCATCAGCAAAACAATGAGTTCCAATTCCAGAAGTTCCTCCTCTACCAACAATAGAGGATAATTCTATAGAACTTGCTTCAATTCCCATTGATTCAGTGATTAATTTAGCTGTTGCAAGTGCGATTTGAGTTCCAGATCCAAAACCTGAATGTGGAGGAAATGCATTATGCACTTTAAATTTAAATCCTTCTTCAATTCCATAGTACTCTTTAACTAATTTAGAAGCGTCTTCAATCTTAAATAAACATTCTTCAATAACTTCCTCATCAGTAATTTTATCATCAAATTCAATTGAGATTCCATGACCACTAATCTTCTCAGATTCAAGTATAAATTGAGGTTCCTGAATAGAAAAACCGATTCCTCCATCCATTCTCCCATAAGATCCATTTAAATCAAGAAGAGTTATATGTAATCTTGCAGGTGTTCTGATAATCATATTTTCACCAATAATTAAATATGAATATTTTGATAATAAAAACAATTTAACTAATTCAAAATTAGTAATTTTATTAAAAAAATTTGTAATTTAAATAAAAAAACTAAACAAAATATAATTT
>JAKSUE010000260.1 GCA_024409165.1 archaeon | reverse complement strand
TAATAAATAAAAGAAAATATATTAAGATTATTAAATTATTTTAAATTATCCTACATTTAAATTATTTAATTTATCATAAGTATTTAATTTATTTTAATTTATTTAATTCATAAAAAGTGATTATTATGATACCTGGTATGAATCCTAAACAATTAAAACAAATGCAAAGACAAATGAAAAAAATGGGAATGGATATGAAAACTCTTGAAGGAGCTCAAGAAGTTATTATTCGTTTTGAAGACAAAGAATTAATTATCACTGATCCTGAAGTAAATGTTATGAATGTAATGGGTCAAGAAAATTATCAAATTACTGGAAAAGCTGTTGAAGTAGAAATTGAAGCTGAAATTGTAATTCCTGATGAAGATGTTGAAATGGTAGCAAGTAGTGCTGGTGTAAGTTTAGATGAAGCTCGTGAAGCTTTAGAAGCATCTAAAGGAGACCTTGCTGAAGCTATTTTAAACCTTAACTCTTAAGTTTAAGGTTTATATTTTTTTTAATTAGTAATATAACAGTGTTATATTATTTTTTTTATTTTTATATTTTTTATATTTTTTAATTATTCATATAACATTGTTATATCTTATTTTCTTATTTTGTTCATTAAACACTTTTATTATAAATTATTTTTATAAGATAACTTTAAATATTTGATTAAATACATTAAATATATAATAGATTATATAATAGATAATACTATATTCTATAATTATATTTAATTAAAATATAGGTGATAACTTGAAAGTTATTATAGATGCATCTAATGTTGCACATTATAAAAAAGGTGATGAACCTAAAGGTAAACTATCCAATATTGTTGCTGCTGTTAGGGCTTTAGAAGAACAAAATCACGACTTTTTAATTATTGCAGATGCTTCTTTACGTCATAGTATTGATGATAAAGAAAATTTTATTAAATTAGTTGATAATGAGATTATTGATGAAGTTCCTGTAGGAACTATTGCTGATCATTATATTTTACAACTTGCTGAAGAAGAGGGTGCTAAAGTTTTATCTAATGATAAATTTAGAGATTTTGCATCTGAATTCCCAGATTTACAAAGTATGAGAATGCCATTTTCAATGAAAGATGGAGATATTATTATTGGTAAACCTAAAAAACCTAAAAAAGTTAAAAATCTTCTTCAACATATCTGTGATGATATTTTAAAAGAATTAGATCGTAAAAGATGGGTTGTTTATGATAGTAAAGATGCTACAGAATTTACTCCTCTTAATATTGCTAAACAAGCTATTGTACGTATTAATAATGAAGATGATGGAGTATCTACTAAAATTGAAGGTGTTTTCTCAAAATTACCTATGTTTAATAAGGTAATGGAAATGGTTGAAGATGTAGAAACATCAGCACCTTATGTTATTTTTGTTTTAGTTCACCCTAAAGATTATAAAGCTGCAGTTAAAAATGCAGGAAATATATCTGTAACAATTGCAGATAGATTAAAATTAGTCCATAAACCTTTAGTAGCTGTACGTAACGACTTATTTATTAAACCAGGATACTTTGGTTTAAATATTATGTTAGTCGATGAAGTAGATGAAGTTCCACCATTTAATATTGAAATTCAAACTAATACATTTGATGAAACTTTCATTAAGAAAAATTCAAGAAATATTGCAAGTACAGTTGCAGGAAGACTTGGATCATGGAAATTCCCATTTGTAGCTGTTAAATCAAACATGTTACTTGAAAAACCAGGGGATTTTGAAATTTACTTAGAAAAAAACAAAAACAAAGATAAGAAAAATAAAAAAGATAAAAAATAATTCATTATAACAATTTATTCAAGTTTTATTTTCATAAATTGTTATTAAATTATTTTAAATTAAATTATTTATTAAATTATTTTAAATTTAATTTCATATTTATAAATTTTAACTAATTGTAAAGGAGGTTAAGAATGTCAAATAATGGTATATTACGGTCTATAATATCAGCTATTACTAAGCATGATATTATAAGTATTGGTACTAAATATTTCCCTACAACTCCACTTGAAACTGAGTATGTGGATATGTTTAATTATACAAAAACCATGCTCATGGAGATTGATAAAGCAAATATTACTACAGAGAGTATTTTTACTAATCTTGTTCGTGATGTTGGTCGTGAAAATATTCCAGAACATCATAGTTTTTATGAGTTATTACCTGCTGAGAATAATGTTGAAGAATATGCTTTAGTTAGTAATATTATTATGGGTAGTGACCGTTATATGTATGTTGAGCTTTCTGAGCCTTCAAGAATTATTAATTATTTCTCAGAAATTATTCTTTCTGAAAAAGGAGAAATTATTGAGCGTAGTTCTACTGAATTAATTTCAAGAATGATGTCTAA
>JAKSUE010000026.1 GCA_024409165.1 archaeon | reverse complement strand
GTTAATTCTACTAAATTTATCTCTAAAAATGGTAGGGATACTCTTGTTGATTTAATGACTCGCGTTAAAATGTTCATGGAAGACTGTGGAGGTCAAATTGAAGGGTATCGTGAAGGTGGAGATGATTTAATTGCTCGTTTCCCAAGTAAAGACATTGCTATTCGTGCAGGTCTTGATTGTGCATGGTTTATTCTTAATAATGGTGCTAATGTTAAAATTGGTATTGGTAAAAGTAGACGTGAAGCAGGTGAAAGAGCAAGTAGAGCAGAAACTATTATTAAAAGTATGTCTATGTTTAGTTCAATTTCTTTAGTAGTATTTGACTTAGCTAATGGTTTATATGCTTATATGGTTCCTTCTGATTCTTTAAGAGCATTCTGTGAATTATTTTCAAATAAAAAAACCCAAATATTAGGTGTATTCCTAATTGTTTTAGTATTATCTTATATTTTAGCTGTCCTTGGTTTAGGCTTATTTAGTTGGATAGTTATTTTAATTGTAGTTGGTGTTGCAGCATTGAAGAAATAATACTAACTACTAAATGTATTAAATAAAGGTGAATTTATGCAACCACGAAGAAAGAGTAGATCTAGAACAATTGTCATGATTTTTTTAATCCTTGCATTTATTGTAGGTGTAGGCATAGGTGTTACTCAAATTTTTGATATTAATTTAAATCCTAGTGAAGATGATAATATCACCTATGTTAATGTAACTGGTAATGTATCTTATTATGAAAATGAATCTGCATATGGTAATGCTTCTGGATATTATGGTGGTTCTGGTTATTATGATGAATATGGATATTATCACTCATATGATGATGAAAATTACTCTGATTCAAATTTAAAAGTTTATCAATCTACTGATTTAAATAAAAATATTAAATAATCAACAAGTTGCTGATTTAAATAAAAATATTAAATAATCAACAAGTCACTGATTTAAATAAAAATATTAAATAATCAATTTTAAGAGGTAATCTTATGTCAAATTCAATTAAAATTATTGATGGAGGAATTTGTGCTGTAGATGGTGTAAAAGCTGCAGGATCTCGTGTAGGTAAATATGGTCTTGCTGTTGTTGAAGCTAAAGGCAGTAATGCAGCTGGTGTTTTTACATCAAATAAAGTAGTTGCAGCACCTGTTATTCATACTAAAGAAATGATTAAAGGAGGAAAAGTTTCTTTAGTCGTTGTAAATAGTGGAAATGCTAATTGTTTTACTGGTGAAGATGGAATCGCTGATTGTGTTAAAACAATTGAAGAAGCTTCTAAATTAACTGGCATTCCTGCTAATGAAATTGTTACTGCTTCAACTGGTGTTATTGGCCGTAGAATGCCAATGGATACTATTTTACCTTTAGTTGAAGAATCTATTTCTAAATTAGAACATTCTCCTGAAAGTTCCACAGATGCAGCTAAATCTTTAATGACTACAGATACTTATCATAAAGAATTTGCTGTTGAAGTCACTCTTAAAAATGGTGAAATCGTAACTATTGGTGGAATTACCAAAGGTGTAGGTATGATTGCACCAAATATGGGAACTATGTTATGTTTCTTAGCTACAGATGCAGTTATTTCTGCTGAAGATATTAAAAAAGCTTTAAAAATAGCTACTAATAAAAGTTTCAATATGATTGTTGTTGATGGTGATCAGAGTACCAATGATATGGGAATCTGTATGGCAAATGGTAAATCTGGTGTAGAAGTAGCTAAAGATGGAATTATTGATGAAGATTTCCAAGAAGCTTTAAACTTTGTATGTATTAGTTTAGCTAAAATGATGGCTCGTGATGGTGAAGGAGCTACTAAATTCATTGAATGTAAAGTAAATGGTGCAAAAACCGAAGAAGATGCAATTAAAGCATCTAAATCTGTTATCTCATCATCCCTTGTAAAATCAGCTATCTTTGGTGGAGACCCAAACTGGGGTAGAATTGCAGCAGCAGTTGGTTACTCTGGTGCTGAAATGGACCAAACTATGATTACAATTTCTTTATCAGATGATAACGGTAATGAATCAATTCTTGTAAATAAAGGAGAAATCTTAGCTTTTGATGGAACTGAATCCCTTTCTAAAGCAGAAGAAATCATGCAAGAAAAACATATCAATATTTTCGTTGATTTATATCAAGGTGAATCCACAGCTACAGCTTGGGGTTGTGATTTAACCTATGATTATGTTAAAATTAATGCAGAGTATACTACCTAATAAGTATACTCTTATCTCATTAAATAATTAGCTATTCTATAAGCACAATAATAATCTACAAAGTCAAAATCATGTTTATTACTATTTTTACCTGCTGAATAAGCTTCTTGATAATAGTAAGCTTCTTCATATTCAAGTTGTTTTTCAACATAACTTGCTTGTGCATCATCTAACTTTTTATATAATTCTTTTTTAGTCATATTTGATTTTGGAGTATTTTTGATTATTTCTTTAATTTCTGGAGTTATTTTAGTTCCATTATAAGAAATAGCATATATTTCATCTCCAATTCCATAAAATAAGTAAATTACATCATGTTCACAAACAGATCTGTAACTATGTAATATAACAACATCATGTCCACCAATACGTTTTAATGAAAGATTCTTTAATTCATCAATTGTAGATTCATAACCATAGACTTCAACAAGGTCTATTTCATTATTAAGGGCTGAAATTGAAAAATTAAATACAGTTTCTAACATATATGTTGTGTAATTACCTTCATCTCCAATTAATTCTCCACCATTATATTTTGGAGGAATTTTAAAATCTATTCCATTAATTGTAACTTCATTCCAGTTTGAACTATCAATTGCACTAACTGGACTTAAGCTTACTACCAATCCTATTGTTAGTATTAATATTACTATTGATGTAATGATTTTTTTATTCATATTTTTAACTATAACTTTTTAGTTTTTAAACATTTCTATTAAATTTCTATTAAATTTTTATTAAATATTTTCTATTAAATTTTTTTTATTATGTTGTGGTATTTTTAATACATAATTTACTATTCATTATTTTAATTTTATCTTTAATATTTTGATACTTTATTTTAATTAACTATGTTTTAATTGGCTTTTATTTTAATATACTTGATTTTATATTCAATTTTACTTGTAAGTTTAAATGACATATAGATATAGTTATAGTTAATCAGTAGTCTAAATTATTTTAATTTATCTTTTTTTAACTTTTTTAACTGATGATTGTCATATTCGCTTTTTTTAGCTTTATTATACGATACATTTATAAACCTTGAAGATATAAATATAATTATTTAAAATTATACTATATTTAATATGGGGATATAGTTTCTTAAATTATAATTTTAGATTTACATGGTATAGTAATGGCTATGGCCGTTGTTATATTTTATTATAGATATTATTGACTTATGTCTATAGACATTTTAAGAATAAATTAAAGGAGGAATAATTAATGGCTAAAGTTAAAGGTACTAACAAAAGAACTAGACCTAAAAGATCTTATACTAAACCTGGTAGTAAAAGAGGAAGAGGAGTTAAACAAACTTGGAAAAAATAATTTTTCCAATTTTTAACTATTTTTCTTATTTTTAATTTTATATAAATATTAACTGTTTAAACTAATTTTAACTAATTTTGATTTATTTTATATTTTAACTGATTTTAATTGTTTATTTTAGTATGTGTGATAAAATGAATACTGTAAATATTTTGGTAGATGCATTACCTTATATTAAGAAATTTCATAATAAAAAAATAATGATTAAGTATGGTGGCCATGCAATGATTGATGAGAATGCTATGGCTTCTACTGCAAGAGACACTGTCCTTTTAAAATATGTTGGTATGAAACCTGTTGTTGTTCATGGAGGAGGTCCTGAAATTACTCGTTCTATGAAGAAATTAGGTAAAGAACCTAAATTTATTAAAGGTTTAAGAGTTACTGATGAAGAAACTATAAGTATTGTTAAAATGGTTCTTGTTGGTAATATTAACACTGATATTGTTTCTAATTTATGTGCTAATGATGGAAAAGGTGTTGGATTATCTGGTAAAGACAGTGATTTAATTGTAGCTCGTAAAAAATTACACCAAATCGAAAATGATGAAGGTGAAATTGAAGAGATTGATTTAGGTTTAGTTGGTGAAATTGAAAAAATCAATCCTGAAATTCTTGAGATTTTAACTGAAAATGATTATATTCCTGTTGTTTCTCCAATTGGTGTTTCTAAAAATGGTAACACTTTAAATCTTAATGCAGATACTGTTGCTGGTGGAATCGCAGGAGAAATTGATGCTGAAAAATTAATCATTTTAACTGATGTTCCAGGTGTTTTAAGAGATCCTAAAGACCCAAGCACTTTAATTCAAAAAATAAAAATAGATGAAGTTCCTAAACTTATTGAAGATGGAATTATCAGTGGTGGAATGATTCCTAAGATAGAAACTTGTGTTGAAGCAATCAACAATGGTGTAAAATCAGCACATATTCTTGATGGGAGAGTAGAACATTCCTTACTCCTTGAAGTATTTACTACCGAAGGAGTAGGAACTATGATTTATAAAGGATAATTATCCTTTATTTCTTTTCTTTTTTCTTTTTTTATTAATTTTTTATTTATCTATTTTAGATATTTTTTATATTTATTAAGTTTTTTTAACTCTTTTTATTTCTTAGAATACATTTCTTTTAATTCTCTTCTAAGTAATTTCCATCCATTTACTCTTGGAAGTTCATCAATAGTGTAAATTTCACGAGGGACTTTATATCTTGCTAAATTTTCTCTTGCAAAATTAATTAAACCTTCTTTATCTTCTTTATCTTCCCAGACTACAGCTGCAACAGGTATTTCTCCTCTGTGTTCATGTTCTAAACTAAAAATAGCTATTTCTTTTACATTTTCATATCTGATTAATGTTTCTTCAACTTCTGTTGGGTAGATTTTCCATCCACTCATTACAATCATGTCTTTTTTCCTGTCTGTAATGAATAAACGTCCGTCTTCATCAATATAACCGATATCTCCAGTTAAGAACCATCCGTCTTCGAGGAATACTTCTTTTGTTGCTTCTGGCATGTTCCAATAACCTTTAGCTATTGCAGGTCCTCTTAAAGCAACTTCTCCTTGTTCATATTGTTCTAATATTTTATTAGAATCATTAACATCAACTATTTTAAGTTCAGAGAAACATACAGGGTGTCCTACACTTTCAAAACGATCTGCACTAACATAATCTTCAGGTCTAATTACAGTTCCTGTACCAATTACAATAGTTTCAGAAAGTCCGTAAGCATTAATAATTGGGATTTTATAGTTTCTGTAGAATTTTTTCCATATTTCTTTATGGAGTGGTCCTCCTCCACTTACAATTTCACGTACAGTTGTTAATTTTTCTTTTGCATCATTAAGTGTGGTTAAAGTGTGAATAACAGGAGGCATTCCAGTTAAAACAGTGACAGATTCTTTTTCACAGAGTTCTAAATATTCATTAATTTCAAAGAATTCCATCATTATGTATAAAGCTCCTGCTCTGAGTGCAGAAATTCCCCAGGAGATTCCTACGTGAGCCATTGGGTAAATTCCAAGGAAAACATCATTTTCTTTTAATGTAAGAACATCACAAGAATTATGAATAGCTGTAAACCAGTTTCCATGAGTTAACATAGATCCTTTAGGTTTTCCAGTTGTTCCTGAGGTATATTGTAATTGGCATAAATCATCCCAATTTGTCTCTTCAGCAGCTAAAACTTCACATTCTTTGAATTTATCACAGTCTTCTGTAATATAATAATCAATATCTAATTCATTAATTGTATCTTTAGCATTTATATCTGTAATAATTAATTTAGCCTCAGAATCTTCAATCATATATTTAAGTTCTGGTGCTGTTAAAATTCTATTTGTTGGAATTGCTATAGCTCCAATTCTCCAAATAGCAAATAATGAAAATAAGTATTCTGGAGAGTTATCTAAGTAAATTAAGACTCTTTCTCCTTTTTTAATTCCTTTATCTTTTAAATTTCTTCCAATTTCAGAAACTATTGATAATATCTCAGAAGAATTATATTTCATGTTTCTTTGAGGACAATAAAGAACATCTTTATCTAATCTACATGAGTTTGCATCAAGAAATGTAGTAATATTTAACATTTTTATCACTTTTTATGTTTTTAGGATTATTTTAGATTATTTTTTTAGATTATTTTTAGGGATTATGTAATTTTTATTTAATTGATTTAATTTAATAATTCTAATTCTTTAATAATTTCATTAGCTACATCCATAGTCTTATTCTTACCACCTAAATCTGGTGTTAATACTTTTCCTTTTTTAAGTACATTTTCAGTAGCTATTCTAAGATTATTCGCTAAATATTCTTCTTTTAAGTAATCAAGCATCATAGCTACAGATAAAGTCATAGCTATTGGGTTTGATATATTTTGACCTGCAATATCTGGTGCTGATCCGTGTACTGGTTCGAATAATCCATGTTTATCTCCGATATTTCCAGATGGTGCAAGTCCAAGTCCACCTACAAGTCCTGCTGCACAATCAGAGAGAATATCTCCAAATAAGTTTGTTGTAACAATTACATCAAATTCTTGAGGTTTTGTAAGAAGATACATTGCAGTTGCATCTACAAAATAATTATTTGTATTAATATCTGGATAGTTCATTGCAACATCATAAAATGCTTTTTTAAATAATCCATCTGTTTTTTTAAGAACATTTGCTTTATGAACACATGTAACTAAAGGTTTACCTTCAATATCTTCTTTTCTATCTTCATTTCTTTTAATAGCTTGTTCAAAGGCAAGTTTTGAAATTCTTTCACTAGCTTTTTTAGTAATTATTCTCTTAGCTACTGCTTGTTCTTCGTCACCATCTTCTTGTCTTGAATAAAGTCCCTCTGTATTTTCTCTTACAATAAGAAAATCTAAATCATCAAATAAACACTTTACACCTTTAAATGACTTAACAGGTCTTAAATTAGCATAAACATCTAATTCTTGTCTAAGTGTAATAATTGGACTTTTTTCTCCAGGTGTTGAAGTACTTGCTCCAAATAATGTTGCTTTTGTCTTTTTAGCTATTTTGAGAGTTTCTTCAGGAATTGTAGTTCCATTTTTATCAAAACACTCTCTTCCAGCTTCTGCTTCTATAAAATCAATATTTAAGTCCATACTATTTAGAATATGAACTCCTGCTTCGGTTACTTCCTTACCGATTCCATCTCCATCAATTCTTGCAATCTTAATCATTATTTACATAATCCTTTTGATTTATTTAATAATCCCTTTTAATTAATAATATTATATTAATATTTTTTTTAACTTTTATATTTTATGTTTATTTTTGATGTATGTTGTACAATTATGTACATTATTATAGTAAAATATGCTAATTTTTATTAAAAAATAAGTTTCATTATACATAAATTGTTCTTATATGTACAAACATTTATATATATGTAAAACTAATATTAAAATATACATTAATTACTTAGTATTTATTAAAACTAAAAACGGTGGTTTTCATGGAAAAAACTATTGAAGAATTAATTTTAGATTTAAAAAATGAAGATATTTTTATTAAAGAAGAAGCAAAAGGTTTACTTGAACTTAAAGGAGAAGAAGCTATTGATCCTCTTATTGAAGCATTAGGTAACAGAAGTAAAGAAATTAAAATGGCTGCTGCTTCTATTTTAGGAATGCAAAAATGTGAAAAAGCAATTCCTGCTTTAATTGAAAAATTAGAAGACCCAAACAAACTTGTAAGAAAAGAAGTTTCTACAGCATTAACCCAAATGGGTGAACCAGCTATCGAACCATTAAAAGAAGTTTTAACCCATAAAAACTGGAGAGTCAGAGGAGCTGCTGTTTGGGTATTAGGAAGTCTCAAAGATAAAAGTGTAATTCCTGACATTGAAAAACTTTTAGAAGATGAAAGTGCTTTTGTTAAATCAGGAGCAAAATTCGCTATTAATGAATTAAATAAAGAATAATTCTTTATTTAGCTCTCTTTTTTTCTTTTTTTATTTATTTTTTTATATTTTTATTTACTTTATTACTTTTATTTTTACATTTTTATTTACTTTATTGCTTTTATTAGTTATCTCATTTTTAATTAATTCCTTTTTTTAAATAATTAAATCAACATCTTTATATACAATACTTGCCTTATTATCTATTAGGGAGGTATTAATTAGAAATTACTGATTAGGGAGGTATAGTGAGTTATTACAACTCATAAATTCTTTAAACCTCATAATCATATTTTAATTAGGAGTAACTATGATTGAACACCATGTTATAATAGCTAAAATGCTTAAAGAAAGACTTGAATCTAAAGAAAATCAAAATAATCAAAATAGTCAAAATAATTTGAATAATCCTGGTGGTATGGATAATCAAGATTATGATAATTATGATAATTATGATGATTTTAATGGTTTTGATGATTCAAATCAAGGAACAGTTGAAACTGTTAGAATGGAAGATATAAAAGAAGAAGATTTTAGTTTTAAAACTGCAAAAGAAAGTCAATTTAAGTTTGTTGATGATGAAGATTACTGATGTGAATTTTATTATTAATATTTTTATTAATTAAGGGTGATATTATGGCTGATGCATGTCCTTTTTGTGGTGGTCAAGATTTTGCTGATGATGGGAATTTTGGCTTTATTTGTTTAACTTGTGGGGCTCATTTTGATTGTCCAGATTATGTGGATGATGACTGGTAAATTTAAATATTTTATTAAATAAAATAATAAATGTAAGTAAATTTAATTTAGTTATTTAATAAAATTAAGGTAATCCTATGATAACAATTACTAAAAAAGAAGATATTGTATTTAATCAAGTTAAAATATTCATTAACGATTATCCAGATGGTATTCCACTTTCTGTTTTAAGAAAAGAAACAGGATTTTATGAGCATGATTTAAATGATATTTTAAAAATGTTAGATAGTAAGGACATTGTTAAATATCAAAAGGGTCATGTATGGAAAGGATCTAATTTTGATGTTGATTTTAATACAGTTGAATCTCAAAAAGAAGTAATTTCTGCAGAACTTGATATGAAAGAGAAAAAATCTTATGAAATTATCAAAAATGCAGTTAATGAAAATAATATGATTTCTAAATATGATTTAGAAGGTCATTTATTATATGGTGAGTTAAAATTAAGTGATTTTAGAATGTATCATATTATTTTATCTCTTGAAAACAAAGGATTACTTAAATATGTTCGTAAAATGGATGGTGAATATTATAAACTTATTGAAAAATAGTGTTTTAGTTTGATTGATTTAAATTATTATCTATTTTTTACTATTTTTACTTATTTACTATTTTTTACTATTTTTAATTTTTTCATTTAATAAACTTCTTTTAAAAACTCTTTTATTAAACTATTGATTTTAGCTTTATTTTTTCCAATTAAAACATTATGACATGTATTTGGAAAAATAATCATTTTGGAATTTTTTATATTTTTATGGATTATTTCTTGAAGTTCTATTGGAGTTATTTCATCATCAGAGCCTGCAAAAATTAATGTAGGACATTCTATTTTACTTAATTCATTACTTACATTAAAATTAGGTCCTGCATGAATTCCACCTAAAATACCATCTATATTTGCAGTTTTTGCTTTTTCAGATTTTAGATTGTCTAAAAGTTCTTTATGAGTTTTTAACATATAAAGTGGTAAGCAGAATGGTAAAATAAGGTCATAAAAGTTTTCATATTTATTTTGAATAGCTTTTTCAAAGTTTTCAAATATGTTTATGAGTTTTGAAGTCATTTGGGAAAATGTTGACATTAAAATAAGTCCTTTTGTCATTTCAGGATGTTCTATAGCGAATTTTAATGCAATGTTCCCACCTAATGATAATCCTACAAAAACAGCTTCTTTTATATTTAATTTATTAAGTAATTGATAGAGATCTTCTTGATATAAGTCAATACTTCCTTCATCATTCTTACATTCACTTCTACCATGACCTCTTAAATCATAACTTACTCTTTTATAATCTGGAAATTCATTCACTAATGGTTCCCAAAATACTAAATCATCAGATAATCCATGAATAAAAACAATAGCTTTTTCATTTTCAATTCCTTTTATTTGATAATGAATATTGATATTGTTGATTTTTTCTATTGTTTGTATCATAGTTATTATTTTATAATTGTTTGTTATAATACTTTTTGAATATTTTAAATAAGTTTCAATTTTTTAATTTTACTTAAAATTTCTAATTTGATTTCAATTTTTTAATATT
>JAKSUE010000259.1 GCA_024409165.1 archaeon | reverse complement strand
AAATAATTATTAATAATATTAATATAATTTAATAATATCACAGGCTTATTAAATATATAATAATTATAATAATTATAAGATTATAAAGATTATAATGATTAATCAAATTTTATGATTAATCAAGTTTAATTTTAATATCTAATGCACTTGATCCTTCTTCATAAACAAAGATAGGGTTGATATCAAGTTCTGAGATTTCTGGGAAGTCTAAAGTTAATCTAGCTACTCTTACAATAGCTTCTTTAACTGCTTCAATATCACCAGGAGCTTCTCCTCTGAAACCTTTAAGAAGTTGAATTACTTTAGTGTCTTCCATTTGTTCAACTATTTCTTGAGTAGTTAAACCTTTAGCTATTCTGAATGAAACATCTTCAAGTAAGTTTACAAGAACTCCACCCATACCAAATGCAATCATAGGACCAAATTGTTGATCACGAATCATTCCTACGAGAACTTCAATTCCAGAATCCATCATTTTTTGAACTTCTACACCATTTGGAATAATATCTGGGTGTGCTTTTTTAGCATTAGCTATAATTTCTTTATAAACTTCTTCAGCTTCTTCTTTAGATTGAATTCCTACTTTTACACCACCAATATCAGATTTGTGTAAAATTTTATCAGAAGCAATCTTAAGTACAACTGGGAAGTCCATTTCTTCAGCAAGTTCTCCAGCTTCTTCAGGAGAAGTAGCTAATTTAATAGGAGCAGCATCAATACCATAAGCTTCAGCTACAGCATATGCTTCACTTCCAAGTAAAGTATCCCTTTCATCTGCTTTTACTTTTTCAAAAATAGCTTCAATAGCTTCTTTATCAATATCTTCTACTTCATTTACAGGGTCATCATAAACTCTGTTTTTAATAGCTGCGAATCTAGCAAGATATTCAAATACTTTAACAGCAGTTTCAGGGAATACATAAGTTGGAATTCCATTATTACATAATAATTCATTAGCATTTTCAAAGGTAGGTCCACCCATATTAACTACAAGTACTGGTTTATCAAATTCAGCTGAACCATCAACAATTGCTTGTGCAATTCCATCAGCATCAGCAGATGCAGTAGGACAAACCATAATCATAAGACCATCTACACCATCAGAATCTAAAACAATTTCTAAGGTTTCTTTATATCTTGATACAGGTGCATCTCCTAAAACATCAATAGGGTTTTTAATACTTCCTTCAGGAGGTACTGCTTCTTTTAAACGAGCATTAGTTTCTTCATCAAATTTAACAAGATCTAAACCTACTCTTTCCATGGTATCTACAGAAACAACTCCTCCACCACCTGCATTTGTAATAATTGCAAGGTTAGGACCAGTTGGTAATGGACATTTAGAGAATGCTAAAGCAACATCGAATAATTCATCCATAGTTGTTACTCTAAAAATACCTGCTTGTTCAAATGCAGTGTCAAATGCCATATCACTACCAGCTAATGCACCAGTATGTGAAGATGCAGCTGCAGCACCAGCAGATGAGGAACCAGATTTTAACATTACAATAGGTTTTTTAGCAGATACTTTTCTTAAAGTTCTTACAAAGTCTTCATCTTCAGCAACAGCTTCAGAATAACAGACAACTACAGCAGTATCAGGATCATCAGCTAAAAATTCCATTAATTCAATTTCAGTAGTTCCAGCTTTATTACCTAAACTTATAATTTTACTGAAACCAATATCAGCAGTTAAACTCCAATCAATGAGTGCTACCATCATAGCTCCACTTTGAGAAAGGAATGCAATATTTCCTTCAGGAGGCATAACTTGTGAGAATGAAGAGTTAATAGGAGTATGAGAATCAGTAGTACCTAAACAATTTGGACCAATAAGATTCATACCATATTCTTTAACATAGGAAGACATTTCTTCTTCCATTATAGCTCCTTCACCACCAACTTCTTTAAATCCTGCAGTGATTACAACTAAATTTTTAACTCCAAATTCACCACATTCTTTAACAACAGGATTTACAAAACGTGAAGGAATACAAACAACTACAAGGTCTGGGACTTCTGGTAAATCAGAAACATTTTTATAAGCTTTTATACCTTGAATTTCATCATCTTTAGGGTTGATTGGATAGACTTTTCCTTTAAATCCATCATTAATAATATTACTTAAAACAATATAACCTACTTTTCCTTCAGAATTTGATGCACCAACAACAGCAACAGACTCTGGTTTAAACATTTTATCTAAATCAGTCATATTCTTACTCCTTTAATTTTTATTAATATATTATTAATCATCACTGATTAAGTATTAAAAATCATGTTATTAAATACAATATAATTTATCATGATAAATAATTATAAATAGTTATGTACTCACATACTTTTATACTTATCTAATATT
>JAKSUE010000258.1 GCA_024409165.1 archaeon | reverse complement strand
TTAATTAATTATTATTAATTAAAAATCTTAAAAGCATATAGTTTGAAATACCAATTTTTCATAATAATTTTATAAATAATCTTTATTTAATTTTAAAGTTTAACTTAAGTGAATTAATTTTTATTTTTAATACAATAGATTTATGAATTGTAGTTACCAAATAAATTACCATAACCTTTACCTTTTTTATTATCGGCTGGTTTGGTGGCTGGAGTTGCGGGTTTGGGTTGTTCAGTTCTTGTTGTAACCATTGGTTTTTTTTCATCTCTCATATTCATATTTTTAAATGAATCAACTTTTGGTTTGGCTTTTTCTTCTTTTTCTTTTTTTTCAGCTGCTGTAACAATATCACTATCATTTATATTTATTTGCATAACAGTCATTAAATCTGGATCTCTTCTTATGATCTTTTGGGCATTTTTCATAACTTTAATTAAAGCAGTAAGTTCTTTTCTTCTTTCAGCAATACTTTCAGGTTCATTAAGTAAGTCAGTCATTTCTCTGGCATTATATAATTTATTATAAAGTTTAATTTGCATATTGTCTTCAATTTCTTTAACTAAATAATTTCCCATAATTTTGGGAATACTATCTCTTAAGTTTCTTACTATTAATTTGAAATATGCTTCAATACGATTTCTAATTTCTTTAATGAAGACAGTTTTAGCATCAATTGGTGGTTGAGGTCTGAAATCTTGATTCATTTGATCCATTCCTTGTCCCATATTACCACCCATTTGTCCAGGTTGATTAGATTGAATGTTACCTGGGGCGCCTCCTTGTTGAGGATTATTGTAAGCAGGTCTTGATGGTTGTGTTTGTTTTGGCATAAAAGTTGTGAAATTATTTAGGTAATCATAATCATTTGTAAAAAGATAATTAATTTCCATATCTACAACACTATCTACTATATATTTAGTTTTATCTCTTTCTTCTATTAAATAATTACTGATTAAATCTCCCATATCATTAATTGCTTGAGGGAATCTTGTAAATACTTTTTCTAAAATTTTACCACTTAAAAAGTCTAAATATTGGAAAACATTTTGGAAACATTCTTCAATAGGATCTTTTAATTTTTCTAATTGTGGTCTAAGTAAATAAATAAAAGCATCAACACTTGGGAAACCTGGAATAGAGTCACCTTCATGAATAGTTAAAGCATAATTAATATTGTCATCAGTATATCCTGCAGTAGCTTTATAATCTCCAGTAAATTCTTCAAGTAATTTTTTATATAAAATTTTTATTTTATATCCACCTTCTTCTTTTAAAAAAGTTAACCTCTTATTGTCATATTTACCTTTTAATACATTTCTGAAAATGTCACAATATTCATTAAGCAAATTCCATAACATACTCATTTTTCCAGCATCATCAGTAGGCATTGGTTGACCTAACCCACTTAATTCTTCTTCAGCAGTTTTTACTCTATCGTTAATTGCTTTTACAATTCTTGGTAAATTTTCTCTAATAATTTTGAAATAAATTTTTGTTAATTTATTAATAAGAATATCAGTACCAAGGTAACCTTGGGGCATATTTTTATAAACGGGATGTGATTTAAAAAATTCTTTTTCTCTTTTAGATGCAATAAGCATAGGAATTTTATCTAGTAAATCTTGTTTAGATCTATTTTTAACACCAACATAACCTAATTTAAGAGGAATTTCTTCATTCATTAAAGCTTTTCTTGCATCAGTACCAGCATCCATAATATCTAATTTAGTTAAGACACCTATTGTTCTTGAACCAGTTGTATCAATTTCTTTTGCAAGTTTTAAACCATCGGATGTAGCTATATCACTATTTGCTGCAATGACACATAAAATAATAGTTAAAGGATCATCGATATATCTGATAGCCATATTTTTAGTTATTTCTTCGATATTTTTTGGTTGATCACCTACAGGGACTCTGGTAACCCCGGGTAAATCGACTAAAGTAAGATCTGGACAAGTTTGAGAATATACATTTAATACAATCGGTTTATCAACAATATTTTTGTCAGCTTTACAAATTTCATCTGTTAATGCTTCAATTGTTTTTCTGACTTCAATAAAATCTGTGAATTTTTTTCCTTTTCTTTCTTCAAATATTGCCCAAGGTTCACCAGTATTTATATGACATAATCTTAATTCTAGAGGTCTTCTAGTAACGACACCATCTCCTCTAGGTAAAAAGTCAAGACCGACAATTGATTCTAAGACTGAGGATTTACCAGAACTTTGAGTACCCAATGAACAAATACGAGGTAATTTAATATATTCATTTACACCACAATCACGAAGTTGATCTATCAGGTTTATTAATTTACGAAGTTTTTTAAAAAGTACATTATCTTTGTCACTTGTATCTTGTTCCATCTTTGAGAATTAAATATATTAATTTTAATA
>JAKSUE010000257.1 GCA_024409165.1 archaeon | reverse complement strand
TGAATTTCATTAGATTGTTTAATATCATTATCTTGTAAAGCTTTAATTTCAACATTTTTCTTTTCTAATGCTTTATTTACTATATTAACAACCTTTTGGTCATCTGTTAAATTTGTATTAGTAGTATTATTTGGTTCTGTTGCACAGACACTACCAATACAGAATATTAGTAATATTAAAAACATTAATGATTTATATTTCCATTTCATTTTGGTTTTTCCTCCATTTTGTTTTTTTACTAAGTTCATTATTATTTTCATTTTGGTTTTTAAGTTCTTTAATGTTAATATCATTTTACTTATTGGAATCTACTAACTGCTTATTAGATTCTTCTAATGTTTTAACTCTTTTATCTAAATTGAGTATTATTTTCTTTTATTTTAGTTTTTTGATTTAATTTATAAAAATTTCAGAGGTTTAATGCCATTCAGTTTATTAAACTCATTTAACTCATCTTGAAGTGAAGTTGGATCATACCAAACATCTACCTGAGCAGTATCAAGAATAAAAACAGCATAAGTTTTATTATTAACTTTCACCATCTCAATAAAATCAATTTCACAAAAGACACCATCAGTTTCACATCTTTTATAAATATTAGGTGTATCTGTTTTAAAAATTTTCATATCATCACCATCCACAAAATAAAAATAATAATCTTCCTCACTTTCAATTTTCTGGATATTGATTAAATGATCACAACCATTTTTGTATCTTATAAAAGAGCCATCCTTGTGTTTATAATCTTCTTTAAAATTAAAAGGCACTTCAAAATCAACAGCATTATTAATTTCACAGGCATTAATAATATTAAATTCTTTTACTTCATTAATAATAACACTAATAGACTTATCAGAAGTAGTATTATTAGAAATAGGGATAATTTGAACAGTACCATCTACCACTTTCCAATCATGTGTAACATTATCAGAAGTAATATCATCTAAATCTGTTGCACATACACCACTAACACTAACCAATAATAACAATAATGTCAATAGTAAACCACATTTTTTATTAAACATATCCTCTATCTCCTGCTTAATAATTATATACTGATATTTAGATATCAAAACCATAATATTAAAAGAGAGCATATTTAAATTAAATAAAAAAATTTAAGAAACATAATAAACAAACAATTAAAATGTATCATTGTAAGTATACATAACTGAAAAAAATAACCACATATTAAAGGAGCATACATTATTGTTTTTTTTTTTGTTAATGCTGAAAAAATATTAAATTTGGAGCATTAACAAATCCTCCCTTATAATTCTCCTGTATTCTAATAAAAAAATTATTTTAATTGATTTTTTTAATAATGTAATTTAAAATTTTTTTAGTAGTTTTTTTAAATATTTTACCACCAAAATGCTTAATTAAAAAAGGACTAACCTTATAATAAAACTTAACAAATACTGTTCCAATACTATTAGTTAATAACTTTTCATCCCTAAATTTTCTAAGAATTAAAACTTCAGAAGCATCATAATTCCCATATACATATGTAGCAATATAACAACTTCCATTATCTTTTGAGTTAGTATTCTCACCTTTAATTTTCTTCTTGTATTCTATCATTACTATTTGATTAAAAGGTAAAACTGTTATATGTTTTTTAGGTTCATTACCGTATTTACCCAACATTATAATTGAATCTTCTTTAATAATCTCTAAATAGTCATCACCTATTATAAATTCAGTATTTTTATTAATAACTTCAATATGGTCTGTACCCACAGAATTAATAGATGGCAATCCACAATTATCAACCATACTTAAATATAATTTACCTCCATCTTCTTTTACTTTATACAATAATTCTTTAATTCTATTTTTACATAACATTTCCTTTCCATTTGACTTTTCAATATAATTAGACATCAACATAACCCCTATTAATCCTTTAACATTATCCTTCTCCTTCATCTTCCTCTTTAAACTCTCCATCCCGCCCATTCATCATAGCAGAACGGAACAAATCACCAACCTCTTTATTAGACAAATTAGTAAATTTCCCATTACTTGTATCCAATTCAACAGCAGACTCCCGCTTAATAAGATTAGCAGCAGCATCAACCCCAAGCTTAATATCTTTATACTCTGGATTATCCTCCAAAGCAGAAATCACCAACCTCAAAGACTTCAAACCAGCCTCATTAGCCAATTTATACCTCTCCCGTGTTTCAGCTTCAAACTCCCGCTTATTCTCCTCCATTAACCACATATCATAAGCATTAGCCCTTTCTACCCAATCCCAAGTATAAGATAATTTTTTAATGTATCTATCACTTTTTCCAGTATTTTCAGCTACTTTACTAAGTTTTCTACCAACACCAAGATTTAAATACTCTTGAAAATATATAAAAGCTTTCTTAGGCTCTTTACAACCATCATCTT
>JAKSUE010000256.1 GCA_024409165.1 archaeon | reverse complement strand
TGTATATCATGTTAAGGGCCCGTAGCCTAGCTGGACAGGGCGTCGGACTTCTAATCCGAAGACCCCGGGTTCAAATCCCGGCGGGTCCGCTCTTAATATTCTTTTTTTAAACTATTTTATTTCGAACTTTTCTAATTTTTATAATTTAATTTTATTACATAAGTAATATTTAATTGATTAAAATATTAAATTAATATATAATAAATTAAATATAAAAATTAATAATCATAGGCTTGTAGCCCAGTTGGATAAGGCGTTAGACTCCTAATCTAAAGACCGCGGGTTCAAATCCCGCCAAGCCTGCTTATAAAACTTTTTTTTAAAATAATAAAATTAAAATTATAATATAAATTTTAAAAAAAATATTCTAAAAATAAAAAAAGAATAGCTATTAAATAGCTATTAAAATTAAATTAAAAATCATCTAAAGTTACTTTAGGTTTTGATTCAACTTCACGTTCTGGAAGTTTATCTTTAAAAGAAATTTCACCATATTTACCTCCACCACCAGGAGATACATGAATAGTTCCATTTCTAAAAGCAGAAATAGCTTGAGGAATCTTTTCATCAATTTTAGCTATATCTTCTAAAGAAGTATTTAATAAAACCTCAATTTCAGGACCATATTCATCAGTTAATTTTTGCCATTTACCTTGTACAGTTTTAGTAGTTACACCTTTATCATAAGCCATACTAATAATCTCAGCAAGTGGCATTAAATGAACATAAGGAGGTCTGTGACTTGGATGTTTAGGTTTATCATAATCAGCTATTTCACTAATTCTAAAGTCAACTCCTTTTTTAATCTTTCCTCCACAACTACATTTCATTTTTCTATCCTTAGCTACTTCAGGATCAATTAATTTAAAACATTTAGTACAAGCAGTCATATGATACTTACCTAAATTTGGAAGTAAACCATAATTTGCCTTAATTGTTTTATTTTTAAATGCTTTTTTTAATGAAGAATAACTAACATCTTCCATTTCAATCTGATTAAATTCCCTACCTAATCTATGAGGCCATGGTGAATGAGCATCAGAATTAGTTAAAAATGGAAAATCAGCCAACTCCTTAACAGTATCCGCCATATCAGTATCTGCAGATAAACCAAGCTCAACAAAATCCACCTTCTTCTCGTAACAATCATAAATACTATCAAAAGACTTATACATACCAGTCCAAGGAGTAAAAGCATGAGCTGGTCCAATCATACAATCATATTCACGAACCATCTCTAAAATCTCAGCACCATTCATCGGAGAACGAGGCCTTCCATCACTATACTTATTCTTAGAAACAAGTTTATCTGAAAGTTCACGAGCAATCTCAATTGTTGGAATCATAATCAAATGATGAATCTTATTCTTACCCTCAACCTCAGTAGTTATAATAAAATCAATATCATCATTAGAATAAATCCCATCACCCTTATACTCAGTACTCTCCCCAATAATATCTAACCACTTAGGATGAAATCCATCTCCTGTACCAACCAACTGTAAACCCTTTTCACGAGCCTTAGGAGCTATATTATTAATGACCATATCCTTTGATGTAGCCATTGAAAAACAACTATGAACATGTAAATCCGCATTAATTATCATAAAATAACCTACAAAATAATCATAATAAACGAAAATAAATAATAAATAATAAATAATAAAAAATAAATTAATAATGTTAAATAAATATAATTAAATAAAATCAACCAATTATAATAAATCTAATTAAATAAATGATGTGAAAATATGAAAGCAAGTGATTTATTAAAAGAAATTCAAGAAAATACCTTAAATTATGATATTAATATCCTAAAAGAAAGTCTAAAAAAAGAAGATATAAACCCAATATCTAAACAAGTTTCTACTTATAATATAAATAATTATGAAGAAATCCAAAATAAAGAAATCTTAGATGAAGAAGATTTTGAAATCTCAGATAATATCATAAAAAGTATGAAAAATGAAATAAAATTATTCTTTGAAGGATCTTCCCCTGAAAGTGAAGACTCATTTAAAAAATTCATAGAATCAATCTGTTTATACCTAAGTCTAATAGCTAAAAAACCATTACATCCTATAGGAATGGATTTTGGTAAAAATAATACTGTTGAAATGATAGAAAAAGATGGAAAAACAGTATATTATTGTGATATTAAAAAACCATTAAAAGAAAAAGCAGAAGAATATTACACTTGTAAATATTGTATTTCTAAAATTAGATAAAATTAATAAAAATAATTAAAAAAATTTAAAAATAATAGTTTACAAGCGAACTATTAAAAAAATAAAAATAAGATTAAAAAATAAAAATAAAAAAAGTAAAAAATAAAAAGAAAATAGAAATAGGAATGTTATAATTGAATAACACTTGCTTCTACTTCATCATTTTCATTTTCATCAT
>JAKSUE010000255.1 GCA_024409165.1 archaeon | reverse complement strand
AAATAAATTGTATCTACATATACATATAATAATAAAAATAAAATAATAAAGTAAAAAACTAAAAAATAATAGTTCACCAGTAAACTATTAAAAAATTAAAATAAAAAGAAATTAAATAAAAAAAGAAAAAATGAAGATAAAAATCTTCATTAAAATTTCAAATCTAACTCAAGATTTAATATAATTCCTAAAAATTAAAATCACTACCCAAATTAGAACTTAAACACTCAGATAAAACACCCTCAACAGAAACACCTTCAGAATATAATAACTCTAAATTACTTATCAAAGGAGATACGAAAATATAACTAAAATCACCTAAACACATACCACCATTATACTTATTCCTTAAGGCACTTATATTAATAATACTACCAATACCACCCAAATCAGAAAATTCCAACCAAGAAGAATTATCAGCTAACTTCAAAACAGTACACAAATTCTCACTATCATAATAATAGTAAAACTCTTCACCATTCAAAAGTCCTTTAAAAACTTCACTAACAGCACAAGTAGAATTATAACCAGTTAAACCCATAACATACTCCTCAAGCAAACTACCATACAAATAAAAGAAAAATAAATAAAAAATTTAAATATAGATGAAAATAGATTTAACTACTTATTTTAGTTAATAAATCTTTTCTCAACAGTTAAAATATTTATATTCTTTTAACATTATAAATAATGTGTTCAGAACCATAGAAAAATCCAGTTTCATAACACATAACATCTAATCTAACATTTGTAACATTTTTAGGAATATAAATTGTATAAGAACATCCTCCATCCCTATAAGGTAATTTCTGATTATTAAAACCTAACTCAGGACAGTCCAAATAAACTTCCATTGTATCACTAATAACTGGAACAAGAGGTTCATAATTAGAATTGAATGTAAATTCAGCATCACTATAAGAAATAGATTCATTAAAAACTACTTCTCTAGGAACATAATGACAAACTGCAATAAGTGAAATACCAGAAATAATTAATACTAAAATAAAAAGAAAAATGGCTCTTTTAAACCTAAATTTATACATATTACTATATTCATCCCAATAAAAAAAGAAATGTACTAACCAATTCATAAAATCCATAAAAACACCTTCAATAAATTAAATTTTTATTTAATTATTATCCTATTCTTTCAAGTATATCTTTCTTTATACCTTTAGCAATTTCTCTATCTTGATTTAATTCTAAAGCTTTATTAACACAATCTAATGCTTTATCATATTCTTCCTGTTGTAAATAAATAAAAGCAGGAATATCAAATGCACTAGGGGAATTAGGATTATCATGCAAAAATTTTTGAGATAATTCTAAAATTTCATCATCTTTTTTCAACATATATAAAAAATGACATTTATTAATAAAAGCTTCCTCAAAATGAGGGCATTTCTCAAGAATTTCATCAAAAATGGAAAAAGCAAGATCATAATTCTTTTTATTAGCCATTAAAGTTGCTTTTATTAGTAAATTATTACAAGAAGGATTTAGATTAACTACTAAATTAGCAACATTTAAAGCACCATCTAAATCACCTAATTTAGCTAAACAATCAGATTTATAATATAATGCTTCTAAATTATGCTCATCATACTCTAAAATACAATCAGCATACCCAATAGCTTTATCATAATCTTCTTCAGAAGCACTTTGTTTAAGTAACTTTAAAAATTTTTTAACTTTAAACATATCAAACATAATATCACTTAATAAGGCTTAGGTTTAAAACTAAATTTAGTTGTATTTGAAGTATAAAAAGAATTTAAATCATTATATATACCACTAATTGTTAATAATGCGGGAGGAGATATAATCATAGAAATCATTCCCACAGCAACAACTTTAATTATAAATGAACTATTATCATCATCTGGACCGCTGTTTGATAAAATAAAACCATTAGTAATACCATGAGGCATATTTTCAGCTCTCGCATAAGGATTAGTTATTTTATCATATTCAACGAATTCTGTAGATACAGGTATTCCTTTATCATCATAAACTGAATGAGTTGTCCAATAAAAATCAACAAGACCCTCCTCTTCACCAACTCCATCAATATTATTAAAGAAAATAATAGGCAATAAAATATAACCTACTGCTGAAGAAGATAATTCTCCAATTAATTCAGACCCTCCAGCGAATAAACCTTCATAACCTCCTTCAACAATTAAATTAGACATAGTAAATCCACTACAAAAACTCAAAATTTTATTAAAATAATTTAAATCTATGTTAAGATTTAAGTTCTCTAATAAAGAATTTGATAAAATTGATTTAGTACTAAATTTAGTATAAGACAACTCATTTAAATTACTTATCAAAGGAGATACAAAAAGATAACTAAAATCGCATAAACACATACCACCATTATACTTATTCCTTAAGGCACTTATATTAATAATACTA
>JAKSUE010000254.1 GCA_024409165.1 archaeon | reverse complement strand
AAAAATATTCTTATTCCAAAGTTTGAAGGAATAACAAAATATATTATGATTAATTTAAAATGATTGATTATTAGTAATTATATAAAGTTACTATTTATTTCAAGCTTTAAAATTATTAACTTATTACTAATCATTTTTTGTTTAGTGTGGGATAAGAATGAAATTTTTTGAATATAATGCAAAAAGAATATTTAACAAAAATGGAATAAAAATCTTAAATGGTCGTGTAGCATATTCTCCTCAAGATGCTATGGAAATAGCTACTGAATTTAATAAACCTGTAGCTATTAAATCTCAAGTTCTTGTAGGTGGAAGAGGTAAAGCTGGAGGTATTAAATTTGCAGATAACTCTGGTGAAGCTTTTGCTGTTGCTGATGAATTATTAGATATGGAAATTAAAGGTGAAAGAGTAAAACACTTATTAATCGAAGAAAAAGCAGATATTAAAAAAGAATTTTTTGTAAGTGTTTCTACTGATAGAGCTACTCAAAAACCTGTTATTATGGCTTGTGCTGAAGGTGGAGTAGAAATCGAAGAGTTAGCTAAAACTAATCCTGAAAAGATTATAATTTATCATGTTGATCCTTTAAAAGAATTTTTCCCTTATGAAGCTCGTGAAATTGCTCGTAAAATGGGTGTTGAATCTGAATTAATCTCTCCTATGGGTTCTATTATTTGGAAACTTTATAATATTTATCAAAAATATGATGCTGAAATTGCTGAAATTAATCCACTTATCTTAACTGATGATGGATTAATTGCTGCTGATGCAAAATTAGAAATTGAAGATGATGCATTATTCCGTCATCAAGATTTAGTAGAACTTAATTATTACAAAAAGAAAGAATTTGCATTTGTTAAATTAGACGGGGACATTGCTGTTATTGGTAATGGTGCTGGTTTAACTTTAACTGGTATGGATATGATTAAGTTATTCGGTGGAAAACCTGCTACTTTCTTAGATATTGGTGGAGGAGCTTCTGATGAGGTTATTAAAAAAGCGTTAAGTTTAGTTTTAAACTATGCTCCTGTAAAAGTAGTTTTCCTTAATGTTCTTGGTGGAATTACAAGAGCGGATGATGTTGCAAGAGGAGTTATCTCAGCACTTGAATCATCTAAACGTAAAATTAATATTGTAATTCGTTTAACTGGAACTAACGAAGAAGAAGGTCAAAGACTTCTTGATGAAGCTGGAATTCCATACGAAACTTCAATGGAAAAAGCAGCTAAAAAAGCAGTTGAAATTTGTAAGAATTTAGAATAAGAATTTTTATTATTTTTCATTATTCTAAATCTATTTTTTCTTTTTTATTTTAAAAATAGTTATTAACTAAAATTAAATTTAGTTAATTTTTATTATTTTATTTTTATCTTAATTTTATTTTATTCTTTAAAACACTTTTATTTTTATTCAAGAAGTACAACACGACTTACTTCTGAATCTTTTGTTAATTCTCTTCCTGTGTAATCTGCTATTTCTTTTGCAAAGTTTACTACTTCATCAAAGCTTGGCATATTATCAAGGGTTAATCTTTCTCTTGAGGAACCTACACACATGTATGCTTTAATTTCAATGAATTTAGGGTTTGCTTTGTTGATTAATTTTCCATATCCTTCAGCATCAAACATGTTTTTTCCTTTAACACAGGTGGTTCTAACTGCTGTACGTGAGTCAAAACTACTCATTAATTCAAGTGTTTTATTTAAACGGTCCCAACCATCATTTATTTGAGGGTTACATACTTCTTTATATGTTTTCTCGTCAGGTGCGTCTAAGGAAACATAAAGTTGATAAGGGTCGTTTTCAAGACTTTCTAATTTTTCAACATACATTCCATTAGTTACAAGAAATGTTGTGAAGTTTTGACGGTTAAATTCACCAATTAATTCATCAATTTTCGGATAAAGTGTTGGTTCTCCAGCAAGGGAAATTGCAGCATTTGTTGGTCTTTTAGACTCTTCAAGTTTCTTTTTATCTGCTTTAGGATTTCCACCAAAACCACAAAGAAGATTGTTTTGAGCAGCTATTGCACCTTCAATAATTGTTTTAGGATCATCATAGTCACCTTCCCATTCTGTTCTTGTTTGACTTAAGTCTCTCCAACAGAAAGAACATTTTTGATGACAAAATGGTATTGCAGGAGCCATTTGAAGACATCTATGAGATTCAATTCCATAAAATTTCTCTTTATAACAGACACCTTCATTTAACATACTTTTTTTAGTCCAATGACAGATTTTAGCAGCAGCATGTCCATGTTCACCTACAAATCTATAACCACTGTATTCTAATTTTGCTTGTTCTTCTTTAGTAAATGCCATAATAATCCTTTTTTAATTTGTTTTAAAATAATTTTAAGTTATTTTTATAGTTATTTTATACTTATATTTTAATAAATTATTTTATTTATATTTTAATTAATTTTATTATTTT
>JAKSUE010000253.1 GCA_024409165.1 archaeon | reverse complement strand
AAAAATTAAATGTTAAAAAAATTCAATTAATAAATAAATAAATAAAAAATACAGCTTAATATATAAAAATTTATTTATTTAATAATTATTAATAAAATTAATATATTTAATTATCAAAAATGGAACAAGATACAAATGATTCAGACAATGTACTTTTTAAAAAACTTCGTAAATTAATAAATTTGATAGATCAGCTTCGTGATTGTGGTGTTAACGAATATATTAAATTACCTCGTATTTGTTCATTAGGAACACAGAGTTCAGGTAAATCCTCAGTTTTAGAATCAATAGTAGGTTTAGACTTTTTACCTCGTGGAGATGGTGTCGTTACTAGAAGACCTCTTGAATTAAGATTATGTCATATAAATACTGGTGAGCCTTGGGCTATTTTTGAAGAAAGAAAAGGAAAAAAATATACAGATTTTATTGAAGTAAGAAAAACAATCGAAGCATTAACTGATGAAGTATGTAAAACAGATAAAAACATAGTAGATAAACCAATTGTTTTAAATGTATATTCTCAAACTTGTCCTGACCTTACTTTAGTTGATTTACCAGGGGTAACCAGAGTACCTGTTGGAAATCAACCAAAAAATATAGAAGAAATTACCAAAAATATGGCTATTAGATATATCGATGATCCTTTAACTATTATTTTATGTGTCATTGCTGCAAATAGTGATATTGCTACATCTGATGGTTTAAAACTTGCCAAAGAAATAGATACTTCAGGCTCAAGAACTTTGGGAGTCTTAACTAAATTGGATATTATGGACGCTGGTACTGATGCAAGAAAGGCATTATTAAATGAAGAAATTCCACTTAAATTAGGATATGTTGGTGTTAAAAATAGATCAAAACAAGACTTATTAGATAAAATACCAATGGCCATAGCAAGTAAAAGAGAAAAAGAATTTTTCAAATCACATCCCGTTTATAGAGCTATGCCTCAAGGATATTTGGGTACTGATTTACTTATTAATAAATTAACAAAAATCTATTTCAGAATTATAAGAGAAAATTTACCAAGAATTGTTAAAGCAATCAATGATAGAGTAAAAACAGCTGAGGAAGAATTAAGTTCTTTAGGTCAACCAATGCCAACTGATGATGCAGGAAAAATGAGCATGTTATGGAATATGCTTAATGAATATTGTGATATATTTAGAAATGTTTTAAAAGGAAAATATGACAATAAAAGACTAAGTTTCTTAAAAGAAGAAGGAGGATTTAAAATAAAAATTTTATATAAAAAATTACTTGAGGAATTTACTGGAGATTATAAAGCTACTGCAGGATATACTGATGAAAATATAAATTATGCATTAACTATTCATGAAGGAGATTCTATTCCAGGTTTCCCAAGTGTAGATGCTTTTATTTATTTATTAAGACCTCAATTAGAAAAATTAAAAGATCCTATAGAAGAATGCTTCCAAAATGTTTTCCAATATTTGGATTATTTAAGCGGAAAAATATTAGAAAAAACTTTCACAAGGTTCCCACAAGCTGTAAATGATATGGGAGATTTAATTAGTAATTATCTAATTGAAGAAAGAGATAAAACGAAATACATTGTAGATAGTGTTGTAGATATGGAAATTAATTATTTATTTACAAATGATTATGATTATTTAAATAATTTCACTACTTTTATGCCTAAACAACAAGCACCACCACAGAGAGTAATTAGCCAACCTAATCAAGGTGCCGGTGGAATGAACAATCAAGGCCAACCTGGACTGGGAAATAATCCAATGCCCCAACCAGAATATAGACCTCCACCACCGGTTGATGCTAAAACTATTTTCATTAAAGAAATCAGAAATAGAATTGAAGCTTATTTCAAATTAATTGTAAGAAATTTAAGAGATAGCATTCCTAAAATTATGGGAAATTATTTAGTAAAAGAAATTGAAGATAATATGCAAATAAAACTTTATAATAAATTATATAACGCTAGAGAAATGACAGATTTACTTAATGAGCCAGAAAGTGTTGCTGAAAGAAGAAAAGAACTTAATGCTATGATTAAAGTTATGAAAAATGCCCAAAAAATCATAAGAAGAGATCCTGATTTAATGACTGTTATGCAAATAAATATTAATGATAGTGATATTGTAACACAAGCTGAAAAAAAAGAAAAAGAAGAAAAAGCAAAACCAAAAACTGACCCTTTTAAAAATATGAATTTACAAGAACCAGCAATTAAGTCAAGTACTTCTGTTAAAACTGAACCACCAAAGGATAATGCAGCAACTACTAAAACTGCTGATACAAAAAAATCAGGAAAGGGATATGGCAATTTATTTGGTAATTACAGCAAATAATCTATTCTATCTAATATTTAGTTTAATAAAATATTCATAGGATTTAATTAAATTAAAGTTTAAAGTTAAATAATAAAATTTATTTATAAAAATATAGTATGATAA
>JAKSUE010000252.1 GCA_024409165.1 archaeon | reverse complement strand
TTTATCCCGTATTTAATTGTTAATATAAAAAATTATATAACAATTAGTCATTATAAAAAAATCTAATTTCGAATATATTAATTCAAAATGATTTCTTTTAAACTAAAATACAGTTTAAAACAACCATAAATGAATAACAAATTATTTAAGCTACTTTATGACTATTAAATTTTTAATAGACTAAAATAAACACAAATTTTTTGTTAGATTTATCTACAAAAGGAAAAAGATAAATCTAATAATATATTTAATTTTTTTATATATAAAATTAACCAATGTTTTATGAAAATATGCTTAAAATTAAAAGATTTAACAAAAATAAAATTATTAGATAAGTTTAAAAAAAATAAGTAAAAATGAATTATTCAATTATAAGAATAAGTCTAAATCTGATTGATTTTTTAGATTATTATCTTCTTTTTCTACTAAATCTTCAATTAGTTCATATTTTAATAGGATTATTTTATATGCTTTTTCAAAGATGTCTTTTAGGTTGAAGTTGTTTGAGGATTCTTCTCCTATGAATGTGGAAAGATCTTTGAAAGATGATTTTTTTAATCCTTCTTGGATTGTGAGGAACTCTGAGAGTTGGATTTGTTTTAGGTGTTTGACTCTTACTATGTCTCTTTTTATGATATTTATTGGGAGTTCTTTGAAGATTTTAATTGATTGATTGGTGAATGCAAGAGATTTACCATTTAATAGGAGTAACATGTTTAATTCAAATTCAGATAGCTCTTCTAATCTGCTACGGACTACTTTTATTTTATTATAATCATAGAGCATTGCATGAATTTCACTGAATGCACATTTACTTAGGATGTTTTTGATTTTGTCTTCTTTTTGACCTGTGGTATTGATTCCTTTAATATCAAGGAGATAATCAATATCTGATTCAGCTAATTTATTAAATTCTATGATGTAATTTTGAATTTGAGTTAATTTAGATAATTGATGATTAATAGATTCATAGGAGTTGTTTTTAAATACATTTTTTATATTATGATTAGAATCTTTAAATAGGATTTCAAATTCATAATCATTTAATTCTTCTAATCTGAGTATTAAAAGACGTATTTTACCAAATGTTACAAGGTCTTTTTCTAATTTATTTAATGGACGAATTCTAAATATTTCTATTATTTTCTCTTCTAAATCTAAAGTATCATCTATTTTATAGATAGCTATTAAAACATCTAATTCATTTTCACTTAAAGAGATTAATGAATCAATCATTACTTTTATTTTAGAGAAATTATCAAGTGTCCTTTTTATATCTAAAGAAGGTATATAAGTAAGAATTCTATTTATTAAACATTCCTTATCATCACAAGGAATTTGTTCTTTATTAATAGTTAAAATAATTTTTAATTCAAGGTTAGAACATGAATATAACTGAAGTTGTAAAGTTTGAAGTAATTTTAAACGATTCTCTTTTAATTTACCTGAATCTCTGTTTAATCTTACTCTTTTATTCAAATTAAAAACCTTCTAAAAGTTGATTAATAAAAAAAAGATAATAAAATGAGTATATCCAGGATATATTGTGTGGTATGGGTGTAATATACCCCAGATATTACTCCGTGTTAAACAGGCTCAACATGTCCGGGTGGTATTTAGTGGTAGACATATCAAACCTAATTAATAATTTATTTTTTATAGCATATAAATTAATCTATATTAATTTTTAATTATTAATAAAAAAATGTTATAAGATTGAAATTTTTAAGTGAAATTAAAAAATGTTATAAGATTGAAACTTTTAAATAAAAGTAACTCAACAAATTCCAAAAATGTCACATTCGGTTATTAATTTAAAAAATTGTTAAAAGGTTGTAAAATTTAAATAATAAAAATTATAAATTAAATAATAGGTTTGGAAAATTGAATAAATTTTCATTTATTCATGAAAAATAATCCTGTTATAGAGAGCATTACATCACTAATACTCTCTTTTTTTATTTATGGGCATTAATATGCTAATATAAATAAAATACTTTTTTTAATAATTTTATGATTTAGAAATATAATCCTTTTGGATTGTCTTCTATATCGTTAGGGTTCATGGATCCTAAGCTTAATTCTGCTTCTTCGTCAATGTCTACTCCACCTATTATTCCAATGCTTTGGATGTTTTTCTTTAAAACAGCAGTTGGGGTTAATTGATTGGTGGCAGATAATCCTCCTATGACATAAATTTCTAGAAATATGTCGTTTTCAGATTTAATGATTGCTGGGGCTAATGGTTCTGCACTGTTAGTTTGGATAGTGACAAGGATATTATCAATTTTAGCGTTATTTTCCATTTTCATTTCTTCTTTAATTTTGGCATCCATTTCTAAGACTTTTTCAGTCCAGTTAATATTTAAATCAGACATTTTTTATTTCCTCATAATTTTTTAATAATAAATTTTTAATAAATAATAGTTATATTTATTTT
>JAKSUE010000251.1 GCA_024409165.1 archaeon | reverse complement strand
ATTTTAAATATATGTTTAATTAAAAATTAATATGGTAAACTAATTTAGATAACTGAACAATCAATATTTAATATTGGTGATTAAATGGGTAAATTTGAGATAGATACTGATGATGGATTTTCTAATTTCGAGTTAGAAATTATTCATGATAAATCTGGAGGTTTTATCTCAGCTAATAAAACTCTTTTTGATAATTTGAATTTATCTGAAAATATTAAGATTGTTCTTGAAGAATCTATTAAAGGAACTGTTATGCTTAAAATTGGTAATGGTTCTCCTAAAGTTATGCTTGTTGCTGGAGTTCATGGTAATGAATTATCTCCTCAAATAGCATGTTCTTATCTTATTGATTATCTTTTAGATACAGATATTAATGGTACTGTTTATATTGTTCCTTTTGCTAGTCCAAAAGCATCTATGGATAGTTCAAGACGTATTAATCATATTGATGCTAATAGATCTGCTCATAAAGAAGGAACTAATACAAATGCTATTTTAAATAAAGCAATGGGACTTAAAGTTTCTGCTCTTGGAGATTTTCACTCTACAGCACCAAATACCAATCCTGGTAGGGAAGGTATTTTTGCATCTAAAGAACCATCAAGTGAAAGTTTAACAATTGCTGATTATATTGCAAATAAAATGGGGTCTGATGCTATAAAATATAATAAAGCAGGTGTTCCATTTAAAGGAGCTCTTGAAGATGAAATTAATTTAGCAGGGATTCCTTCTGTTACTTGTGAAGTATTTGCTCCTGTATCATTTGCAAGTGAAAAACATACTAAAAGGTCTTTTATGCAAATGTTATACTTTTTAGATTACTTTGGAATTATTAATCATGATGATAGTTTACAATTAGATTGAATATGTGGTTATATGTCAAAGAGATTTGCTGTTATTGATACAGAAACAAATTGGTATGATGAGGTAATGTCTATTGGTGTTATAATAGCTAATAGTAATTTTGAAAAAACAGACTCTCGTTATTATGTTTTACCTAATGAAGCAGCTGTTGGAGGAATGTATTCTTCAACTATTTATACAACCAATCATAAAATAATCTCTGGTTTAAGATCTAATGTTATAAGTGATTTAAAATCTTTACTTAATTCAAACGATGTTGATGATTTATTTGCTTATAATGCTTCTTTTGATAAAAGACACTTACCTGAACTTTCTGACTTCTGTTGGAGAGATATTATGAAAATTGCAGCATACAAACAATATAATCCCCATATTCCTAAAAATCTTCCCTTTTGTGGAACTGGTAGATTAAAAAGAGGTTTTGGTGTTGAACCTATGCTTCAAATGTTAGGTGTTAATAATTATTCAGAGACTCATAATGCAATTATTGATGCAAAAGATGAATTATTAATCATGAAAATTTTAAATTATGATATTGATTTTTATCCTGAAATTTAATTTTTTTTAATGTTTATACTTTTTTAATTTTAATTTTAATTTTTAATTTTAATTTTTCTATTCATATTTACTTTTCAAATGCTCTTAGTAAACTTATATTTTATTTAAATAGTATATTATTTTTATATTATAATTAAGAGGTGTTTTTATGTCTTCTTATAAAGGACATAGTATATTTGCATTTATTTTATCTTTAATTTTGTTTCAAAATCCTTTGTCTGTGGCATTAGCTATTATTGGGGCTAATTTGCCTGATTTTGATCATAAGATAAAACGGATGTATGTAATTGTGATATGTTTAGTTGGGGCTTTAGTTACAGTTATTCTTTATCATTTTAGGCTTCCTTTTTATTTGGGGATTGTGATTATATCTCTTGGTTTAATATTTTTGTTTTCTTCACATAGGGGATTTACTCATTCTTTTTTAGGGATTATACTTCAGAGTTTAGCTATTGGTTTGATGTTGTTTTTGGCATTTCAGCTTTTAATTTACTTTAATGTTAATAATATTTTTGATTTATCTAATTTTAATAATGAGATAGTTATTGTTTCTTTTATTGTGCTTTTTATAGCTATTTTATTTGTTAATAAGAGGGTTTTATTTGTTATATTTCTTTTATTAATATTTACAATATGGAAATTTAGTAGTTTTGATTTATCTGTTATAAATTGTTTAGCTCCAATATTTTTGGGATTATTTTCTCATATGGTTTTAGATTCTTTTACTCCTTCTGGTGTGAGACCTTTTATTCCATTTTCTGATAAAAAATATTATAAGAGATTTGGAATTGCAATGATTTTAATTTTAGCTATAATTTTTGTAATATTAAGTATGGATTCATTAAATCATTCAGTTTTTCTAATTTATAATAGTTTACTTGGAAACTATTATTTTTATGATTTTTCGAATATATTTCCTAATATATTTTCCGAATATACCTAAAATATTTTCCTAATATGCCTAATTTATTTTCTTAATATATTTTTGTAATTTTTATTTACTTATTTTTTATAATTTTTAG
>JAKSUE010000250.1 GCA_024409165.1 archaeon | reverse complement strand
AATTATTATAAAATTATAAAAAATTCAAAATATTTTTAATAATAAGTTTCGAATAAAAAAATGACCGACTTTAAATATTTTTTCTTTCCAGATATTTATCGTTTATTAGCACTAATAATTATGATTATAAATTAGGGGTTACTTTATGTTAAGTATTAATCAATGTTATTTGGATTTTGTTAAAAAGATTTTAACTGAGGGAAAAGAGACTTATAAAGATAGTAATCATCATTTAAAAGAAAATCTCGGTAATTTTTATATTATTGATGATCCTTTAAATTTAAAATACAGGGCTAAATATCAACATATGACTTCTAAACAAATGTTAGATATGATTAAAGAAGGAAAATTTGATATGGAAGCAAATCCTATTAAAAGTGATGCTCTTTATGAATATGTAAAATCTTTTGATAGTAGTGATGATTTAGGATTTGTTTACAGTTATCCTAATCGTATTTTAGCTCATTTTGATGTAGATCAATTTGAAGTCATGAAAAAAAGAATTTTAAATGCTGTTGGAAGTAATAGATCTGTAGCTATTACTTATGACCCTGCATTAGACCAAGACCGTGAAGATATTCCTTGTCTTCAATTCTTACAAGCTCTTGTAAGAGACGGAGAATTAACTATTCACTGTTTATTCCGTTCTAATGATATATTTGGTGCTTTCTATTCTAATATGTTCTTTATAACTTATATTGGAGTTAAATTAACTGAAGAAATTAATAAAGAGTTAATTAATGAAAACTTAGTATTTGGTGGAGTACACTACCATTCTACTTCAGGACATATTTACAGTAATGACTTAAAAGCAGCTAGAAAATTAATTTCTAGCCATTAATTTTTTTATTTTTTTTTACTTTTTTAATAAATATTTTAGTTATTTATCCTTTTTTTATGATTATGAGGAATTTTTATGAATGATAAGTTTCACCAAGATAGTGACACATATGCTATTATTGCTGCTTTAAATTTTGAAGTAGAAATTTTAAAAAATTCTCTTGAAGATATGGAAGAAGTAGATATGATTGGAACTCAAGTATATATTGGTAGAATTGGAAATCATAATGTTGTTGTTATGCAATGTGGTATGGGTAAAGTATCTGCAGCTGCTGGAACACAAGCACTTATTGATAAATTCCATCCAGATTATGTTATAAACACTGGCTGTGCTGGTGGTGTAGGAGAAAATCATAGCATGGGAGATATTGTAATTTCAGATAGTGTTGTAGAATGGGATTTAGATTTAAGAGCTTTAGGATATCCTTTAGGATATATTGATAGTCTTGGTCAAGTTGAAATAAAATCTGATAAGTACTTAATTGATAAAATAGTTGATTCTATGCCTGATAATGAAAATGTAGTAATTGGTTTAGTTGTTTCAGGTGACCAATTTGTATCAACTGAAAATCAGATGAATCAAATTTTAACTTATTTCCCAAATGCTTTATGTACAGAAATGGAAGGTGCAGCTGTAGGGCATGTTTGCACACAAAATAATGTTCCATTTTGTGTTATACGATCCATATCTGATAGTGCAGATTCAAATAGTGATGTGGATTTTGCAAAATTTTCAAAAATAGTAAGTGAAAAATCTGCTTCATGGCTTGTTAAAATGTTAAAAAAGAATAATTAATTTTATTTTTTATTTTCTTTTTTTATTTTAGTTTTTTATTTTTTATTTTTTAAAATCCATTTTTCTTTTTTTATTTTTTATTTTTTAAAATCCATTTTTCTTTTTTTATTTTATAAACTTTTAAATAGTTTAATAATTAAATTTATTATTATAATAGTTTATTCAATTATTAACTCATATCAAAATTATCGTTTTTATTTGAATAAAATTGATTATTTAATTATTAATATATTTTGAGGTCAAAATATGGTTAGTGTAAATTTAGAAGCTAAAAAAGTCGTAGACGACATGATTGCAAATGCTGATGAATATCATATTGAAGTATCCACTTTAGATAATGGTGCTACCATTCTCGATTGTGGTGTAAATGTTTCTGGAAGTTTCAAAGCAGGTGAATTATATACTAAAGTATGTCTTGGTGGACTTGCTGAAGTAGGTATCTCTATTCCTGCAGATTTCTCTGAAAACTTCGCATTACCTTGTGTAAAAGTTAAAACCGCTTTCCCATCTATTTCTACTTTAGGTGCACAAAAAGCTGGTTGGTCTGTTTCTGTAGGTGACTTCTTTGCATTAGGTTCTGGTCCTGCTAGAGCTTTATCCTTAAAACCTGCTGAAACCTATGAAGAAATTGATTACAAAGACGATGCTGACATTGCAATTCTTACTTTAGAAGCTGATGTTTTACCAGGTGAAGATGTAGCTCAATATGTTGCTGATGAATGTGGTGTAGATGTAGCTAATGTATTCTTACTTGTAGCTCCTACTTCTTCCTTAGTTGGATCTATCCAAATTGCAGGAAGAGTTGTTGAAAACGGAAC
>JAKSUE010000025.1 GCA_024409165.1 archaeon | reverse complement strand
TAATAAACTATTTTTTAGCATATTATATTAACTATTTTTTCTCACCAATAACAATATTAGCTATTTTTTCACCAGCAACAAGGACTTCTTTATTGTAATAAGAAGTTTTTTCTTGAATTTTATCTAAATTATCTAAAGCATAGAATATTTTATCATTAAGTTCGTCGAAATCTGCTTCAATAACAGCTCCTGGGAAAATACTTTCCATATTATGATATCTGCCATATTTAACACGAGTTAAAGCAACAGCAGGTAATTCACAAGCCATAGCTTCTTGAATCATAACTCCATCATCAGTTAAAATAGCTAAATCAGTACAAGCGTATAAATCACGAATCCAATCAATATATCCTAAATTAATTACTTTAGATTTATCAATATAATCAAGATAAGAATCTTCAAGAGGACTACCAATTAAAATAAGATTATAATCATCGGTGACTTTTGAGAAATTAGCTAATCCTTTAGCAGTTAATTCAAATAATGAAGAACCAGATGAGAATAATAAAGTTTTCTTATTTTCATCAAAATTAGGAATTTCTCCATTAGGATTTTCTGCTTTTAAATTAGCAATATGCTCTTTGATTTTAGCTAAACCCTTTTCTTTATCTCCTTGAGTAAGACCTGGAGTAAGTGGGAAAAATGATCTTTCAACATTTGCAGGTAAAACTTTTGATTTAAAAAGTTGAGCTTCAGGTAAAACAATACATTTATTTAATTTAGTACAAACTTTTGTATCTAATGGAGTATCAATCATTCCAACAGCAGGAACTCTTGCAAGTTTAGCTGCAAGACAACCAACAACAGCACCTCCACCAATAATACCTACAACAATATCTGCTTTAGTCTTTTTAATAAGTCTAGCACCAGCAATAACTGCTTTAACAGCTTTAAATCCTGCTTTAATAGCTTTAGATTTTGTAAAAGCAGAACCTCCTGCTTGAGGAATACTGGATTTATGCCAAGTATAACCATATTTTTTAAATAATAAACCTGGAGCATTAGGATCAAGAACTAATTCACATTGAACACCACAAGCTTCTAAACTACGAGCGATATTCAATGCATTCATAGCATCTCCACCCATTCCTCTACCAGTGATAAATAATAAAGCTTTCAATTAAATAGCCACCTAATATAATGATTAGAATAAAAGTAAAGAATAAAAATAAATTAAAAAATATTAAAAAATTAAATATTAACTAAGATACTTATTCAATCCTCTGCAATTATATTATAATCCTAATAATATTTTTTAAGAGAATTTCTACTATCAAGGTCTTTTAAATGATGTTTCACATTTTCAGGAGCATATGGATTATAAAGAAGTCTTCTAAATCCAAGAATAATAAGAATTGGGCGTTTTACAGTATATTGTTTGTTTCTAAAACAAATTTTTCTTAAAAAGTCGCCTAATCCCCCACCAGTTAAAACATCCATCATTAAATCTCCATAAGTAGGATTAGAAATACGTAATTTTGAAATAAGGAATCTTGTTAAATTGTATCTTCTAAAGTATGCAATTAAGAATGCAGTAACAATAATTAAGATTAAAGTTCCAATGAATCCACCAAGAACATAGAATGAAAGACCTAATGCAATAGCAAAGGAATGATTACCTACTTCACCTAACATAATTTTGCCCATATAATCAAGAGGACAATAAGCTAAACAAGCCACTAAAAGTACAAGTGGAGTATAATAAGCAGGAATCTCAAACATAGGTGCAGTACCTAACATTAACATAGCAAGTATAGTAAATAAACTCATAATAATAACTACACTACAAGTAGTTCCTGGTTGCATATCTGAAATATTAATAGGTTGTATAAATAAAGCAACTAAAACTGAGGAAAAACCAATGATAGGATAACCTAATCCTATAACACATAACATACCAATACCTCTAGCTAATTGACCAATTTCAATAGGAAGTCTTCCAATTTTCCTCCTACCCACAATATCATCAATTAATGCACAAATCCCCATAATAAGGACTAAATCATTAAATCCAGAAGGTAAAAATAAACTAATCACTATAAATGGAATAATACCAATAGCACGAGGAGTTCCCCCTCTAACATTTGTATACAAGTTTCCCATGTATCCTTTTTTACCTAAATATCTAAACAACATATTTAAAAGTGCTGTTCCAAAAAAGGTAATTAAAAAAACCATAATTAATTCATAAATCATAATATACAACCTAATATTAATTTAAACATTAATATTTATAATTTTACTAATATATAATATTTATTAAATAGTTAAAATAAATGATAACATAATTATAAAAAATTATAAAACTTTAAAATACATTATACGGGGGATAAAATGAGTGAAATAAAAAAAGTTAAAAACATTGTTATAGGTGGAGGGCCTGCTGGAAGATTAGCTTCATTAGAACTTGGAAAACTTGGGGAAGAAACATTATTAATAGAAAAAGGCAATATTGGTGGAACTTGTTGTAATGAAGGATGTATGGTTGTCTGTGCTTTAAGTGATATAAGTAAATTTATGAATAATTTTAAAAGATTTGAAAATTTAGGATTTATTGATGGAAATATTAATTTTGATTATAAAACAGCAACTGATAAAGTAAAAGAAACTCAAAAAATATTTAGAAAAATAAATCAAAGGGAAAACGAATCTGTAAATAATACTATAATCTATGGTGAAGCAGAAATCATTGAAGCAAAAGATGATGAAATAATTATTAAAATTAAAACCAATGATAATTCAGAAGATGCAAAAGAAGAAATCTACAAATGTGAAAAATTATTAATAGCTACAGGTGCAAAAAAGAGTATTCCAAAAATAAAAGGAGTAGATTTTGCAATAACAAGCTCAGATATTCTTAATATAGACAAACTTCCTAAATCATTAAATATTATTGGTGGAGGAATTATAGCAACAGAACTTTCTAATTTATTCTCATCATTTGGATGTAAAGTAAATATGATTGTAAGAACTGAAGCATTAAAAGATCTTGATGAAGATGTCAAAGAATATGTTGTGGATATTCTTCTTAAAAATATAACTATTTATGAAAATACAAACACTTTAGAAATAAAAGAAAATTCAGTTATAACAGATAAAGGAGAATTTGAAGGTAAAACTTTAATAGCTACAGGAAGAGTTCCAAATACAAAATTAGTAGAAAACTTTATTGAATTAAATCAAGATGGTTCTATTAAAGTAAATGAATTCCTCCAAAGTTCTAACAAAAACATCTATGCTGCAGGAGATTGTATTGGTGGAATGAATTTAACCCCAATTGCAAGAAGAGAAGGAATTTGTGCTGCAAGAAACATGGCAGGATATTTAAATAAAATCGAAAATATAATAGTCCCACAAGCATTAACCTTAGATTTAGATGTAAGTTTTACTAAAAAAGTAAATGATTATAACTTTGACAATAAAACCAATAATGATGAAAATAAAAATGAAAATAAAAATGATAAAATCATAGACCTTAAATTACCAGGATTAGGTGGACCTGGTGCATTCTGGAGAGTTTTAGATTTAGAAACTGGAATGACTAAAGTTTCAATAAATACAGAAACTGAAGAAATAGAAAAAATATGCTCTATTTCACCAACTTCAGGAGAAACTACAGCATATTTAACTTTCCTTATGAATAATAAGTTTAAAAAAGACGATTTTGATGATTATTTAGAAATACATCCATCAAATGATGCTTATTATCCTATTTTAAAAAGTTAGATAAGAAGAGGGTTTTAGTTAATAGGATATCTTAAAGTAGCAGCTAATCCACCAAGAGCAGCAAGTTGCTTACCACCTTCATGCTCGCTACTTATAACTAAAACTTCACCAGACATATTTTCAACCATATCCATAGAATCTTCTAAATCTTCACTACGAACAATAGTATCTAAAACAAGAAGTTTCTGAATAGCTCCTAAATTAATAGCATTTTTAACATCTTTTTTACCATAAACTACTAATTCAGAAGTTTTTGCAATTTCTTCTAAAATATCATTCACAGCAGAAATCTCAAAAGCAACCCTATTTTCGGTAGTTAATTTTTCAAGAGTTCCTTTTCTAAGAACTTCTTTAATACCTGGACGACCACCAGAACCAGTGTCTTCTAAAATAGATTTTTTAGCTAAATCTTTGTGTTTATCTTCTAAGAACTTTAAAAAGTCAGATTTATAGAAACCAGGACCTGCAATAACAATTGTTTGGACATCATTATATTTTAAAATTGAATCAACTATAGTTTGATGGAATTTTTCAATATTTTTCTTCCTATTTTTAGAAATAACTCTTTTTCCAGAAATATTACCTACAATCGGACCATAATATTCAGGGCCAAATTGTCTAATAAGTCCTAAATATGCAACATCATCTTCTAATGCAACAATAATAGAAGATAACTTTTTAGAAGATTCTATTGCTCTTTCAACTCTATTTATAGCATATTTAGACCATTTTTCTTTTTCAATTCTCAAAGGTGTATTTAATTTTGCTTCAAGAGTATGATAAGAACCCATAGGAATTAAATCTTCAGGTCCTTTATAAATAGATCCTGTAAATCTTAATTTACCTGTAAACATGTGAAAACTTATACTTTCAACAACAACACCTATTGTAAATGTTTTTTTAACACCTCGGTCTCCTCTTATTTTATCCCCTGAAGTATCTTGAATTCTTCTTGTTGTTTTAGTTGATACTTTATCCCCTTCAGCTACAATATGAGACAAATGCCATAAATCATCTAAAGTTTCTGGAAAAACCTCAATAACTCCTTCTTTTCTATTTTGATAAGTAATTTTCATAATAACACCTTGATTAATAAATAATAAGTAAATAATAAATGAATGAATAAATGATAAATGAATGAATAAATGATAAATGAATAAATAATAATATAATATTATAATTATAAACTTATATATAATTAATAGATGTAATAGACAATTTAATGAGCCAGGCAAAAAATGATTTAACTGACGGAAATAATATAGCAATAAAAAACACAAATTCTACTTTGACATTAGAAAAATATGATAAAAATGAAAATAAAAAATTAATTAAAAAAGATTAATATATAAAACTTATGAATTAATATGTGAAATTATGAAGATAGGAATTATTGGTGGGACTAAAGGTTTAGGAAAAACTTTAGCATGGTATTTTAAAGAGGATAACTTTGATGTTACTATTACAGGAAGAGATGAAAGTGTAGGGGCAAAAGTTAGTGAAGAGTTAGATGTTAAATATTCTAATGATAATATTGAAACTGTTAAAAATAGTGATATTGTCATAATTTCTGTTCCTATAGCAAGTACTCAAGGAGTAATTAAAGAACTTGCAGAGTATATGCCTAAAGATTCTTTAATGATTGATGTAACTTCTGTTAAGGAAGGTCCTTCAGATTGTATGAATGAAAGTTTAAAGAATAATCCTCATGGAGGAGTTGAATTTATTCCAACTCACCCTGTTTTTGGTCCAAGAACTACAAGTTTAGATGGACAAGTTATTGTTTTAACACCAATTTCTAAAGGAAAATGGTATCCTAAAGTTTATAAATATTTATCTGATAAAAAAATGAGAATCATTGAAACAAGCCCTAAACACCATGATAATATGATGGGAATTGTTCAAGTTCTTACCCACTTTTCATATATTTCTACTGCATCAGCTATTGAAAAACTTAAAATCAATATTAAAGATACAGAAGATTATGAAAGTCCTATTTATAATTTAATGATTGATACAATTGCAAGGATTGTATCTCAAAATCCATATCTTACTTATTCTATACAACATGAAAATAAAAGTGGAGAAAAAATACGTCAAGCATTTGCTGATTCTGTAAATGAATTAAAAGAAGTTCTTACAGCTGAAGATGAAGATAAATTCGTAGATATTGCTATAACTGCAACTAAACATATGGGAGATATTCAAAATGCATTAGGTAGAAGTGATAAAGCAATTAACTCCCTTACACAAGAATTTAACACACTCAGAAACTCAGTTGGAGAAGAAATAGGTCTTGAACATATTTACTCTGGAAAAGTCCATATTGGAATTTTAGAAGAAATTAATACAGATTCATTAAAGATTAAAACTCAAAAAATGACTAAAACTCTAAAAATAGCTAATGTTAAAGTTTTAACAAAAGAAGAAATATTAAAATGGAAAATAGCTAATCAAACCATACATACTCAGTCAATTAGCTGTGTATTCCCAAAAAATTCAGATAGTGAAATTATTAAAAATACATTATGTGATGTTGAAGAAATCACAGATGTAAAAATCACAGATATTTATAATGGCCCTCAAATTAAAGAAACCCATTCAAGTTATACATTTGAAATATCTGGATTAAGTAATAAAGCAATAGAAAACTGTAAAACATTAATCCAAGGTTTTGGAGGACTTATAAGATAATTTATAATCATATTTAATTTTAAATCAAAAATAAAACTAAATACAATATTAAAATACAAAATACAATACAATACAAAATACATACAAAATATAATATAAAATATAATATTAATACATAATTAAAGGAGATAAAAAAATGGCAAAAGTAATTTTATTAAGTGGAAGTCCAAGAGCAAAAAGTAATACTGTAGATGTTTTAAAAGTATGTGCTGAAGCTATTGAAGCACAAGGTGTTGAAACTGAAATTTTAACTCTTAGAGGTAAAACTATTGGATCTTGTGTTGCATGTGGAAAATGTGCAGAAAAAGGTAACTGTATATTAAATGATGGATTAGATGAAATTATTGAAAAAATTAGAGAAGCGGATGGATTTATTCCTGCTGCACCTGTTTACTTCGGTACTGCACGTGGAGATATTATGAGTGCTCTTCATAGAATTGGTAAAGTTTCCAGAGGAACTGACAAATTCTTAGACTGGATGGTAGGTGGACCTATCGCAGTTGCAAGAAGAGGTGGACAAACCATAACTTTACAAGAAATGACTATGTTCTTTGCAATTAATGGTATGATTGTTCCTGGATCTAACTACTGGAATATGGTATTTGCAGGACCTGAAGGAACTGCACATGAAGACGAAGAAGGAATAGCTACTATTAAACTCTTCGGAGAAAACGTAGGAAAATTAATCAACAAAATTAAAGATTAAAATTATAATAAATTATAATTATTAATATAAAATTAATAGTTAAATAAAAATAATAATTAAATAAAATCTAAAAATAGAATTACTAAGTTAATTACTAATTTAATAATAAAATATTAAAAGTGTGATTAAATGAAGATGATGAATAAAACTTATGGAGCTCTTATGAAAAGTCCTAAATATTATATTCGGCTTATAATAGAAGGGATTTTAATTGGGATTGCTTCTGGTTTTGTTGTTTCATTATATAGATATACACTTAGTAATTCTGAAAATTTCTTTTTTTCAATTATGTCTCTTATAAAAGGAGACTTTTTATTAACAGTTATCTGGTTTATTCTTCTTGCGGTTATGGGAGTAATAACTGGAATATTGATGAATATGGAACCTATAAGTAAAGGAAGTGGAATTCCTCAAGTTATGGGTGAGATTAAAGGATATTATTCTACAAATTGGTGGAGAGTATTAATTACTAAATTTATTGGAGGAACTCTTGGATTAGTTGCAGGACTTCCTATGGGAAGGGAAGGTCCTTCTGTACAATTAGGTGCAATGGCTGCAAAAGGAGTTTCTAAACAGATTGATAATTCAAAAACTGATGAAAATCGTTCTATTATTTGCGGAAGTGGAGCAGGTATTGCTGCAACATTTAATGCACCAATTTCAGGAGTATTATTTACTATAGAAACAATAAGTAAAAAATTTGATAAAACAATTGTTTTTGTTGGACTTATTGCTGTTGTAATCGCTGATTTAATAGCTAAATGTTTCTTTGGACAAAATCCTCTTTTTACTTTTCCAACAGTAAACATACCATTAAATTACTACTGGATTTTAATAATTTTTGGAGTAATAATGGGTTTTGCAGGATATATTTATAATACAGGATTAATAAAATCATCAGAATTATGGAGTAAAATTAATCTCCCATTAGAAGTAAAATTTGCAATTACATTCATAATCACAGGAATTGTAGGATTATTCATACCTGATGTTATGGGCGGAGGAAGTAAAATGATATATTTACTTCAAGTAAGTATACCTCCATTAACTGTCTTAATCACATTACTCATAGTTAAATATTTACTTCTTGCATTCTGTTTTGGATCTGGAACTCCTGGTGGAATATTCTATCCAGTATTTGTTATTGGAGCTTATATTGGTGCAATCTTTGGAGTTATTTTTGTACCTTTATTTGGATTAAATCCATTAATAACATATCAATTAATTATAATTGCAATGGCATCTATGCTTGCAAGTTCTGTAAAAACACCTATAACAGCAGTAGTTCTTGTTACAGAAATCACAGGACTTTCAACATCACTTGTAGGTTTAGTTTTAGCAACCCTCATAGCATATGTAATCCCAACAGTTCTTGGAGATAAAGGAATCTATGATAGAATTCTTGATAAACTTATAGAAAATCATAGTGAAATAGATTATGATAAAACTAAAAGCCAACTTGAAGAATATGTTGTTCCATTTAATTGTAAATATATTGGAGAAAAAGTTTGGGATTTACCATTACCAAAATCTGCAATGGTAGTCTCTATTGTAAGAAACGGAGACACAATCATTCCAAATGAAGATTTAACTTTAAAACATACAGATGAAGTATTCATCATTTTAAGTTCTGAAACTTATGTTGAAGATAATAAAAAAATCGAAGAATTATTCTCTAATAAATAAAAATAAATTACAATATTAGAAACAGAACAATTTTATTATAAACTATTTAATTTAAGAGATGATAAAATGAAAATAGCTATTGCATCAACTGATGGTAAAAAAGTGGATACTCATTTAGGTAAATCAAGTTCAATATACATTTATGAATATGATGAAGATGATGGTGAAAGTACATTTTTAGAACATAAAATTATAGAAATTGATGAGGAATCTAAACATCAAAGTCAAAAAATAATAAATGCTCTTAAAGATTGTGATGCAATTATTTCTATTAAACATGGTGTAAAATCAAATATATATGCAAAAGAAATAGGTTTAAAATTAGTTGATGATGAAGGATCTATTGAAGAAGTATTAAAAAGATACACAGACCATGTTAATTTTATGAAAAATATAAAAATTTAATAAATTAAACACAAAAAGTGAAAATTGAACACAATTTTAAACATAGGTTTTAAATACTATAAAATAAATAACTATATGTATCCTTTATGGGCGGGTTTTAATTTTATTAAAACTTTTTATTATTATTTAACTAGTGAATTTAATTCAAACTAATTTTAATCTTTAATAAAAAATAATTAAGATTGGTAATTTATTCTATAAACTCAAAGAAAAATAAAAAAATAAATAATAAGTATAATCAAAAATAGAATAACCTTCTTAAATCTTATTAAAGATAATCTGAGAATTAAATTCTCAATAATCCATTTATTATTAGAATTAAAATTAAATTATAAAAACTAAATTATAAAAATATAATCAAAATTCTGATAATATCAAATTAAACTTTATAATAAGCAATTTATAAAGAATAACATAACTGGTTAATTTTAAGTTAATTTCATGTAAATTAGCCATAGCTATGTTTTATTTACTATAATCAACTTACGGAAAAAATATTTAAGAGAGGTTATAAAATGGCAAAAAAACAAAGACGTAGAGTACGTGATACTTGGAAAGAAAAATCTTGGTTCACTATTAAAACCCCTGTTGCTTTCCAAGATAAAGAAATCGGAGAAACTCCTGCTAAAGATGCAGATTATGTAATTGGAAGAACTGTAGAAGTAACTATGAGAGAATTAACTGGTGACTTCTCTAAACAATACATCAAATTACAATTTGAAGTAAGTGATGTTGCAGGTACCATCGCAAACACCAAATTCGTTGGTCACAAAACCACTACTGATTATGTAAGAAGTATGATTAGAAGAGGAACTAGTAGAATCGACGCTCCTGTTTACGTAACTACTAAAGATGACCGTAAACTCAAACTTCACGTATTAGCTGTTACTACTAGAAGAGCAAAATCTTCCCAACAAAAATTCATGAGAGAAACTATCCAAGATTTAGTAACCAATGTTGCTAGCGAAAAAACCTTTGATGAATTAGTAGAAGTTTCTGTTAACGGAAGATTAGCTTCTGAAATTTATCACAAAGCTAAAAAAATCTACCCACTTAAAAGAGTGGAAATCATTAAAAGTAAAGTGTTAGACTAAGTCTAATATTTTATTTCTTTTTCTTTTTTTTCTTTTATTTTTTATTCATTATTATTGATACTCATTTTATCAAGATTATATCATCTATCAAATACTATTTTTTAATACTAAAATTAACTTATTTTAATTGTTA
>JAKSUE010000249.1 GCA_024409165.1 archaeon | reverse complement strand
TATATAAATTGTATTTTGTAATAATAAATAACTAAAAAATATTTTTAACAAATTTTTTATATTTTGGAGACAAAAATGACAACATATCAAAATATTACTAAAAAATGTGCGTATTGTGGTAAAGAAAGTGAACAAACTCTTCTTACAAGTTATAATCAAACTGGTTATCCAAGTTTAGATTGTAGGGTTGAAAGAATGGGTGCAGATCCACTTTATATGGCGATGGATAAATGTCCTCACTGTAACTATGCTGCCCATGATATTTCACAAGAGCTTCCAGGTTTAGATTCTAAAATATTTGAATCTAAAGAATTTAAAGATCTTGTAGAAAAATATGATAAAAAGTGGCCTGTATCTGAAACTTTATCATTTTTTAATCCAAATGTAGTTACAAGTTATTTGATTTTTGCTTATCTTAATGAATCAATAAATAACTATGGAGCTGCAGCATCATGTTATTTAAATGCATCTTGGATTTTAGATGATAAAAAAGATATTGAATCTGCAAATAAAGCTCGTAAAAAGGCAGTTTCTAACTTTCTAAAATTAAATGGTTTAGATGTTACAAGTTCATTCCAGGTACTTGATTTATTACGTAAATCTTGTGAATTTGATGAAGCTTTAGAATTTCTTAAACCTTTAGAAGAAAAGTATACAGATGATGATATTTTTCATGCTATGGTTGTGTTCCAAAAAGAATTAATTAAAAATAAAGATTCTACTAATTACACAACCCTTGATGCAATGGAATTTTTTAATAAGGAGAAAAACGGTGATAAATAAAGGAGTTGATAATGTTATGCGTTTTATAGGAGTAAGTTTAATAATTGTATTTTTTGTTTACATATTCCTTTTTAATTTAATTACAGGAGGTAATATGTTTAATACAGTATTTGGTATAATGACTTTAAGTTGTATATCTGGCTTATTTCTAACATAACCATTAATTCTTTTATTATATTTTTTAATAAAATTTTTAAAATATATTAAATCATCAATTGAAAAATAATCCCTAAAATTTTAAAAATTATGTAAAATATATCAAATAACCAAAAGGTTTATATATAACATAAAACTAATATATTATAACCGGAGGTAAAGTGAGTCGTTACAACTCACTATGTTTTTTAAGAACTTAATTATTTTATTGATTTTGTAATTTAGTTCTACTGTAACATGTTTTTTGAATTTTCAATAGATATTTAAAATATTAAAATGATGTATATTATGTTCTAATACAAAAATAAGTAGCTAAGCTACTATTTTTTAATAATTAATAATTTTAAATTTTATAAATTGATCGCCAATTTCAGCGTCAATTTTGTAATCGACTTTTTACGAATTAAAATAAACTGAATCTCGTAGTTGAATTTTAATTTATTTAATTTATTGAAGTAAAATGATTGAATCAAAAGAAAATATTTATCAAGTAAACAGACAGTTAAACACCATTGATTTAGAATTTGAACCTCAAATTCTAACTAATCGCAGAAGACCTAATTTAGACTCTGTTCAAACACCAACTCAGTTAGTTTGTCCTGAATGTGGATCTACTGATATTAGTAAATCTCCAGATTCCTACGAATACTTATGTGTTTGTGGTTGTGTAGTTGAAGAAGACTTCATTGACAGAGGTAAAGACTGGAGAAACTTCAGCAGTGACAATAAAAACCGTTCTCATGTTGGTAGACCAAAATCTAACAGTATCCATGATGGAGGTTTAGGAACTGATTTTGGATTAAAAGGAGTCTCTGATGACAATAAATTTTTAATGTTACGTCTTAGAAGATTACAACAAAGAAGCCGTATTAATTCTAATAAAGACCGTAACTTAGCTACTGCATTTAGTAGACTTAGCTTATTTATTTCTAGACTTTCCCTTCCTTCAAGTGTCAGAGATTTATCTGCATCTTATTATCGTAAAGTCTTAGATTTAAACCTCGTTCATGGAAGATCTATTGATGATATGATTTCTGCATGTGTTTATATTGCTTGTCAAGAACTCCACATCTCACGTACTTACGATGAAATTGCTGAAATTCTTGGTGTAAAAACCAAAGTATTAGCAAGAAACTCCAGATTAATTAAAAGTAAATTAAACATTAAATTTACTCCTGTTTCTCCATCTGAGTACATCCCACGTTACGTAAGTAATTTAGGTTTATCCCCTCAAGTTGAAACCAAATCCCTTGAGATTATCCATGAGATAAAAGATAAAAATATCTCAGGTAAACCATCTGCATTAGCTGCATCTGCGATTTATCTTGCTTGCCGTATCTTATCTGAAAAAGTCTCTCAAGATAAAATTGCTGAATGTACCAATGTTTCACCTGTTACTATACGTAAAAGGTATCAATTAATTAATGAAGTAATTAATTGCTAATTAATTAATTAATTCTTTTTTTAATTTTATTATAAAATTATTATTTATAATTTTTAATTTTAATTATAAAATTACCTT
>JAKSUE010000248.1 GCA_024409165.1 archaeon | reverse complement strand
TTTTTATTTTAAAATAGTTTTCTAAAATTTAGATAAAAATTCATAAGTTAATAAATTAGAAAAAACAAATTATTATTTTTGGTGGTTTGATGAAAAAAGTTATTTTGATTGCGTTTTATTTTAATCAAGTTAATGAAATAGCTTCTAAGCGTTTAAGAGCATTAGCTAAGTACTTACCTGAATTTGGTTGGGAACCTATTGTTATTGTTCCAGATTTAGGTTCTGTACCTTCTGAAAATAATGACTTAAACTGTAGAATCATTACTACTGATTATGAAGATATGTTTTCTAAATACTTAAATAAAGTTAAACCAAGTAAATCTGTGAATGATAGTGGAGATAGTGGAAATAGTGGAGATAGTGGAAATAGTGAAAATAGGGGTAATGTTGATGAAAAGTCAGTTACTGAAGATAAACTTAAAGATTCAAGTTCTGTATCTAATCCTTTAGTATCAAAAGCAATTTCTATTGCAGGTGAAGTATTTGCATATCCTGATGGTATGAAATATTGGTACGAACCTGCATTCAATGTAGCAAGTGAAATTATTGAAAATGAAGAGATTAATGCTGTTATAAGTTCATCTTGGCCAATAACTGCTCATAAAATTGCTAAGTCTTTATCTGATAAGTATGATATTCCATGGATTGCAGATTTAAGGGATTTATGGAATTTAAATCCTTATGTTTCTCATACAGCTATTCGTAATCATTTTGAGAAAAATCTTGAGTTAAAGATGTTTGAGAATGTAGATGCATTAACAACTACTACAGATTTGGCGAAAGAAACTTTATCTACTTTACATCCAGATAAAAAAATTATTTCTATTTTATCAGGTTATGATGAAGATGAGTTTAATTATTTGGCAGATTATAAGAAAAATAATTTAGACAAAATTGACTCCTTAAAATCTCATGATAAATTAAGTTTTATTTATGCAGGTTCGCTATATGGTGGTAAAAGAGATCCAACTTTACTTTTTAAAGCAATTAGAGAGTTAGAAGATGATAGTAAAGTTGATTCTTCTAAATTATCAATATCATTTTATGGTGATTCTGGAAATATTAGTGAAATAGCTGATGAATTTGGTCTTTTAGATATTATTCACATTGGCGGTAAAATTCCTCATGATGATGTGTTAATAAAACAATTAAATTCAGATATTCTTTTATTAATCTCATGGAATAATGAAAGTGAAAAGATTTTTATTCCAGGTAAAATTTATGAATATTTTGCTCTTGAAAGGCCTGTTTTATCAATTGGTTATAAAGAGGGTTCTCTTAAGGATTTAATTAAAAAAACAGATATTGGATATCATGTAAATGATTTAGAATCAACTAAAAAAGCTTTATTATCATTTTATAATGAATTTATTGAAAATGGATATATTCAATTTAAATCTGGAAATATAAAAGATTATTCTATGGTGGAGATGGCTCATAATTTTGCTAATTTATTAGATGACATTAAAAGATAATTAAATAATTAAGTTATTATTAATCAAGTTATTATTAATTAAGTTATTATCAATTAAGTTATTATTAATTAAGTTTTTAAATAAATACTAATTTGGAGAATTTAAATGAATCCTTATATTGAAATTTTAAGACCTGGAAATGCAATTATGGCGGCTATTGCAGTTGTTTTGATGATTTTTGTGGGTCATAATTATAATGTTCCTGTGTTATTTGGGGCTTTGCTTGTTTTAATTATTACAGGTGCGGGTAATGCTATTAATGATGTTTATGATTATAAAATTGATGCAATTAATAAACCTCATCGTCCAATTCCTTCAGGAAGAATATCTCTTAAGACTGCAAAGATTTATGCAATATCTTTGTTTTTAGTTTCTATTTTAATTAGTATTTTCATTAGCTATTTAGTAAATAGTTATTGGCCTTCTGTGATTGTGATTTGTGCAGCTATTTTAATGTATGTTTATGCATCTCATCTTAAAGCAATGCCTTTAATTGGAAATATTGTTGTGGCTTCTTTAACTTGTTTCTGTTTTATTTTTGCAGGAACAATTATTGCATGTGATACTGGTGATTGGTTTATATTTTTAGTATCTATTTATTTAGGATTATTTGCATTATTCATGACTCTTGCAAGAGAAATTGTCAAAGATATGGAAGATATTGAAGGAGATAAAGCTGATGGTGCAAGAACTTTCCCAATTATTTATGGTAAGAAAATACCTTCAATTGTATCTATTATTTTAATTGTAGTGACTACTTTAATGTGTCCTATTTTATACATTTATAATATTTTCAATATTGCATATATGATTATCATGATTATTCCAATAATTATGTTCTTATATTCTGCTTACACTTTAGGATTAAATCCAGATACTGAAACTTGTGGAAAGGTTTCTAAATGGGTAAAAATAGCCATGTTAATAAGTTTCATTGCTTTTGTTGTAGGATCATTTAACTTTGGAATTTTTGCTTATTTATAATAATTTACTGACTATTAATTTCTTATTTATAATATTTTATAAT
>JAKSUE010000247.1 GCA_024409165.1 archaeon | reverse complement strand
ACAATCTCCATTAACATTATTCCCAACAGAAATAGACTCAGATTCTTCAGAATCAACAAATAATTCTTCATTTTTATAATAATCTTCTGTAAATTTAGAATCAACTACTTTTGCTTTTAAAAAATCTTCTAAAAAGTCAATAGAGTCTAAACATTGTTTACCTTTAAAACCAACAGTTTCAACTTCAATAGATCCATCACTTAAAATTTTTATTTTATATTGTTTAGCCATACTACCAACCTAATCATTTACATTTAATGTTAAAACAATAGATTTATCCTCTAAAACTTCTTCAGATTCTAAAGTTAAATTATTTTTATCTAAATTACTCACAATATTATTATAAACATTGTTTTGTAATAATAAATTATATTCATCAGTTAAATCTGAAATAAAATTCATTGCTTCATCATTTGAAATACCTTTACTAAAAACTGCTTCATAATTCCCTAATTCTTCATTTTTCCTAAAAGAAATTAATCCTTTTTCTAAATGTTCAGATAATGATTTATTATCTTCTATTATAGAAGCATAAGTTTTTAATGATTCTTTTAACAAATTTTCATCAGCCATTTTAGTAGCAATAACAAAACCGTCATTAGCCTCTACTAAAGACATTGAAGCACCTAAAACAACAGCACCAAGAGGAATTAAAAATAAAAAAGCACTCATAAAATCACCATTAAAAATTGAAATAATAAAATTAATTAAAATTAATTGATATAAATAAATAAAAATTTAATTAAATAAATTATTAAAATTAATTAATTTACTAAAAATCTAAAGTACGACCTCCACGAGGAGCATTATCTTTAAAAGCTTCTTTATATCCAGTAGAACTTAAATCAAAACAATTATCTCCATTAGACTTCTTATCATCTGAATTATTATTATTATTATTATTATTAGAATTAAATGTATTTTCTCTATCTTCTGGAGATGTAGCTGTGACTGCTCTTAATTTAGACCATTCTCTAAGTGCAATAATTTGTTCTTTTTGAGTAACAGATAATGCAACGGTATTTTTAATTGAATTTTCTAAATCAGTCATTTTAATTGATCTTTTATCTGAAAATGCTTCAAATAATGACATTATAACAATTTGTTCTATTTCAGCACCACCAAATCCTTCTGTAAGTTTAGCTAAATGATTTAAGGATTCATCATTAATTATGAAATCTCCTTTAACAAGAGGACTGGTTAAACGACTGGATAAATGAACTTCAAAAATCTTTTTTCTTTCATTAAATGTTGGTAAATCAACAAAGAAAATTTCATCAAAACGGCCTTTACGTAAAAATTCAGGAGGTAATTGATCAATATTATTTGCAGTAGCAATTACAAAAACAGGTTCTTCTTTTTCTTGCATCCATGTTAAAAATATACCAAATATATGACTTGATACTCCACCATCATTTGAATTTTTTAAACCATTGAATCCTTTTTCAATTTCATCAATCCATAAAATAGATGGAGATACTGTTTCAGCAGTAGCTAATGCTCTCCTCATATTTTCTTCACTACTACCTACAAGACCATTAAAAATACGAGATAAATCTAAACGGATTAAAGGTAATCCCCACATAGAACTAATTGCTTTTGCTATAAGACTTTTACCACATCCTGGAACTCCTGTGATTAATACACCTTTAGGAGAAGGTAAATTATATTCTTTAGCACTATCTAACCAAGAATCTTCTCTTTTAATAAGCCAATTTTTTAAGTTATCTAAACCACCGACATCATCAATACTGACATTAGAATCTACAAATTCTAAGATTCCACTTTTTTTAACTAATTGTTTCTTTTCTCTTAAAACAACAGGAATATCATCACTATTAAGAATACCATCATTAACCATAGCAAGTGCAAATGCATTTTCTGCTTCATGAATAGTTAATCCTAATGCTGCTTTAATAAGTTTTTCCTTATCATCATGTAAATCAACAGTAACACTAGAATTAGATTCTAAAATATTATTTAAAACATCCTCAATTTCTTTATAAGAAGGTAAATCAAAATTAATAGTTGTTACGTCTTTTTGTAATTCATCAGGTAAAATCAAAGAAGGAGAAACAAAAATAATATTCTTAGATTTTTCACCATCCTCAATAGCAACCAAATCTCTAAGTTTCCTTATAACTCCTGCATTAGTTAATTGATGAGAATCTCTAAAAAATATATGGAAGTCTAAAAATATAAAAACACTATCTTGATTATAATTTTTAACAAAATCTAATGCTTTAATAGGTTCTACAGTATCTTTCTTAATTTCACCATCAATTGTAGAAATCCCCTCAGTTAATCTCCAAGTAAAGACTTCACGAGTATTTTTAATAAGTTCTTTATCAGAAACAGTACTTACAATTTCATTTAAAACTCTATCCTCTTCAAAAGTAGAAATATAAATATAAGGAAATCTTGCACGTAATAATCTAGATAAACTAACCCTAAAATCCATCGTTTAAATCCAAATAAATCATAAATATATAACTATTTCTACTGATATATAATAAACATTTCTAAATTAAATA
>JAKSUE010000246.1 GCA_024409165.1 archaeon | reverse complement strand
GCTATTTTTAAAATTTACCATATATTAACCATCTATTACCTAAAATAAAGCTTAAATAGTAAAATAAACATAAAATAAAATGATAATAATAATCTTATAATAAATCAGTGTGGATTGGGGATTTATTATAATAATTATTGATTATTTACAGTGGCCTAAGGTGGTGTAAATGATAGAAAATAATAAAATATTCAGAGTTGAAGATAAAATCTTCAAACAAATAAGTAAAAACGGAATGAATGAACTACTCAAAAGACTTAAAATACCATTAAAAATAAACCAATTATTCCCAGAAGAACTAAATTTAGGTAAAATAGAAAAAAGAGCAGATATAATCGGATTAAGTGAAAACAACGAACTAATAAACATAGAATTCCAAAGTACAAAACTAACTAAAAAAGATATAAAACGCTTTTGGAATTATGCAAATATAATCCGAAATATAGAAGAAAAATGTGTAGAAACCATAATAATCTCAACACCAAACAACATAAAAAAATCATATTATTTCAAACTAAATAAAAAAACAAAATATGAAATGAAAGTCTACACACTAAAAAACATCCAAGGAGACCCAATACATAAAAAAATCAAAGAAAAAATAAAAAATAAACTAAAACTAAACAAACAAGACATAATAGACCTAATCTTAATCCCATTCATGGAAACCAAAAGAAAAGCCTCTAACATATTAGAAGAAAACATCAACCTACTAAATAAAATCATAGCAGATGAAGAAGATAAAAACTTCATAACAAGTATGTTAATGTTAGAAATAGAAAAATTCATAAAAGACCCAAATAAAAAAAACAGACTAAAAGATGTGTTACACATGAAATTAAAAATAATACAAGAAATATACGAAGACGGAAAAAAAGAACAAAAAGAAATAGATTCAATAGAAATAGCAAAAAGAATGATAAAAAGAAATTACAGTATAACTGAAATAATGGAAATAGTTCAAATTAGTGAAGAAAAACTACAAACACTACTATAAAAACACTAAAATCAAAAGAGAATTACACATGAAATTAAAAATAATACAAGAAATATACGAAGACGGAATAAAAGAAGGAATGAAACAAGCTAAATTAATACAAAAAGAACAAAACTCCATAGAAACAGCAAAACGAATGATAAAAATGGGTTTTAGTAAAGAAGATATACTAATAATCTCAAGAATAAGTGAAGAAAACCTAAAAAAATTAATGTAAAAATATCCACAAATATAAATTCTTACTAAAAACTTAATAAATACTAAATCATATAATATATTAAAGATTTATATTAATGTGATTTAAATGGAAATTAGTCCTAAAAGAATTTTATATTTAGATGAAGTGAGATCTCTTGCAATTATCCTTGTTGTATTAGGTCATGTATTAAGATTATTCTCATATGATTATACAAGCTGGTTAACCTGTTCTGCTCTTTTCTCACTTACCCGTATTGGTGTACCACTATTTTTTACTGTAAGTGGAGCTCTCCTTTTAACTAAAAGATACGAAGTTAAAAAATTCTTAGGAAAACGTTTCAGACGTGTATTCCTACCATTCTTATTTTGGATTATAATCTATATCATACTTGGAGCAACACTCTGGCATTATCCATTAACATTTAATTTCATCATGGACACTGCCTTTGGTGTTGGAGACTTCTCTGCTCCTTTCTGGTTTATCTGGTCATTAATTGGAGTATATTTACTCATCCCAGTCATAAGCAGTTTTATCCGTGAAGAAGGAATGAAAGGAAGCGAATATTTAATCTTAATCACAATAATTCTCTCAATATTATACACAATTGGTTTCTTTGATTATCCTCAAATGAAATATAATTTCCGTGTAATCTTTAATTTCTTCCCTGTTCTTGGATACTTCATTATAGGGTCTTATATTCAAAACAAAGAATTCAATGCATCAAAAGAAAAATTATTTGCAATTGGTATAATCCTATTCATCATAGGACTTATTGGCCACTTCATACAAATCTACTACAAAGGTCTTGGTTCTATCTATCTAATGCCTATAGACTTCTTTAACATATTTGTAATCATGGAAACCATTGGATTATTCACAGCATTCAAATATGCAGATGTTAAAATGATTTCAAATAAAGTCAAACCACTTAAAGAACGTACCTTTGGTAAATTAATTGTTATATTCAGTAGCTGTAGTTTTGGTATTTATTTCTCCCATTACATAATCTTAGAATTACTCATGTACCAAACCCCACTTGCAAGTATCAAACGTACACACATATTCCCAAATCTCCCATTAACATTCTTATTAATCCTATTACTTAGCTGGGGATTAATATTAATAATGAGTAAAATACCAATTATAGCAATTGGTAGTGGAAGAAAATAGAGAGTTTTTCTCTCTTTTTTTATAGAATTTAATATAACAGTGTTATATAATAAAACTATAACCATTAACTCAACAGGAAAAATTGAAATAAAAGTAACATTTTGACAAAATAAAATAAAATTAAAATGAACGTAAAATATTACAAAGATAATGTAAAATTATTATAATTTAATAAAAATAAG
>JAKSUE010000245.1 GCA_024409165.1 archaeon | reverse complement strand
AAAAAAATAATATTTATAAAAATATAATATTATAAAAAGATATAGATAATTTTTATTTTAAAACTGTTAAAATACTTCTGAATATTGAATTAAAAAAGGGAGGTTAAGAAATGAAAAAATCATGCCCTAAATGTAAAGGAACTGGTTCTATTGTTATAGATACAAAAATTTGTGATGCTTGTGATGGAACTGGTTATCAAGATACTTTTGAGATGAAGAATCATTTTAAAGGAGTAAATAGTAATGCAAGGTCTAAATTTGATTTAGATGCTGATCAGGACATTCCTTGTGAAGTTTGTAAAGGAAAAGGAATTGTTGATGTATTAGAAGATTGTCCTCATTGTAATGGAAGTGGGGAAATTACTGTTTGTAATAATTGTGGTAAAGTAATCAAAGAAGGTGAAGATTATTGTGAAGCTTGTTTGAATATTTTACTTGAAATGAAGAAAGAAAAAGCTTTAAAAGCTAAAGAAGATACTAACGAAGCAAGACCAGAATCTGATATTAGTGGAAAAGAGATTGTTTATGAATTAGATGGTCTTTGTGATATGAGTGATTTAGATTATAAGTCTATTTACAAAGGTAAAGTAACTAGAGTCGAAAGATATGGTGTTTTTGTTAGTTTGAATAACCAATGTTGGGGATTAATGAGAACAAGAAACTCTCATAGTAAAGTTGGAGATTATATTTTCGTTAAAATTATTGATATAAAAGAACGTAAAAGAGAAATTGATTTAGCTCCAGCTCGTATTGCAAAAGGAGAGTATGTCATTAAGAAACTTAAGAAAGACATTAAAAGAACTCAAATTGAAAAACTTGATGAAAGTTGTCTTAAGAAAGTTGTTAAAGTTTATGGAGAAGTTGTACAAATTCAACAGACTTCAGGACCAACAATATTTACAATAACAGATGAGACAGCTATTACTTGGGCTGCTGCATTCGATGAACCTGGAGTTAGAGTATATCCTCATATTAATATAGGAGATATTGTTGAGGTTGTAGGTGAAGTAAATCAACATAATGGTGAGATTCAAATTGAATCTGAGAATATTGAAAAATTAGATGATGCTACTGCTAAGAAAATGGGTGACCTTATTGATAAGGCATTAGATGAAAAGGCAACACCTGAAGATGTTGATTTCCTTATTAAAAGTCCTGTTTTAGATAGATTAAAACCTAAGATGCGTGAAGCTGCAAAGGTTATTAAGAGAGCTATTTTAGATGGTAGATCTATTCTTGTACGTCATCATGCAGATGCTGATGGTATATGTGCAGGAGTTGCAATGGAAAAAGCTATTATTCCTCTTCTTAAGGAGTTTAATCCAGATGGAGAGGCAGAATGGCATTACTTTAAACGTTCTCCAAGTAAAGCTCCATTTTATGAATTAGAAGATGTTGTTAAAGATTTATCTTTTGCACTTGAAGATTTAGAAAGACATGGACAGAAATTGCCTTTGATTGTTCTTTTAGATAATGGTTCCACAGAAGAGGACATTGTGGCATTAATGCAAGCAAAGATTTATGATATTGAGATTGTTGTTATTGACCACCATTTCCCTGGAGAATTAATTACTAAGACTCTTAGAACTGGAGAAACTATTGATGGAAGTGTTGAAGTTGCCCCTGAAGATATAATTGGTGGAACTGTTGCTGTTGATGAATATGTAGATACTCATGTAAATCCATATTTAGTTGGTGGTGACTCTCAAATAACAGCAGGTGCTTTAGCTACTGAAGTTGCACATATCTTAAATCCAGATGTTGAAGATTTAATCAAACATTTACCTGGAATTGCAGTTTTAGGAGATCATGCAGACGCTGATGAAGTTGACCAATATATTGAACTTGCAGCTACTAAAGGTTATGATGCTGAACAATTGAAGAAAATTGCTGAGTGTATTGACTTTGAAGCTTATTTCCTTAGATTTATGAATGGTAGAGGCATAATTGATACTATTTTAGGTGTTGATAATTTAGATAAACATCCTAAGATGATTGAAGCTTTATATAAAGAGTATTTGAAACGTGTAGATACTCAAATGAAGGCTGCTATGCCTAATATAAAAAGAACTCAATTAGCAAATGGAATCTACTTTAATGTACTTGATGTTGAGAAGTATGCTCATAAATTTACATTCCCTGCTCCTGGAAAAACTTGTGGATTTGTTCATGATAAGATTGTTAAGGAAATTGGTGAAGATAAACCAATTATAACTTTAGGTCATGGACCTGACTTTGGAGTTTTAAGAGCAACAGATTCTGTACATCAGATATTTGGATTTAATGTGAATAATATAGTAATTAGTCTTGCAGATAAAATACCTGAAGCTGGAATTGATGGTGGAGGTCATGAGTGTGCAGGATCAATTAAGTATATTGAAGGACTTGGAAATAAAGTTCTAAAAGAACTTTTAAATGAAGTTCAAAATATGCATGAATAAATTTTAATATTTATTCATCTTCTTTTTTATTTTTTTCTTTTTAGATTTTTCAAAATTTTTTTCTTTTTTTATAATAATTTTATTAATATTGGCTCTTTTTTGATTAAAAATAATTATTAATATTTAGA
>JAKSUE010000244.1 GCA_024409165.1 archaeon | reverse complement strand
AATATTTGTTCTAACATCCAATCTGCATCATATTCTTTAATATCATCATAAGATTGTCCCATACCTAAGAAAAGTATAGGTTTTTTAATTACATAACCAATTGAGAGGGAAGCTCCTCCTTTTGAATCAGCATCAGCTTTTGTAAGGATAACACCATCAATATCAATAGATTCTTTAAATTTACGAGCTTGCTCTGTTGCATCGTTACCTGTTAAAGCATCACCTACAAAAACAACAAGATCAGGTTTAGAAACTCTACGGATTTTCTTCATCTCATCCATTAAATTTACATTAGTCTGCATCCTACCTGCTGTATCAATAAGAACAAGTTCTTTACCTTTAGCTTTTGCATGTTGAACAGCATCAAATGCAACAGCAGCAGGATCAGATCCTTTTTCATGCTTAATTAATTTAACACCTAAATTATCAGCATGATGACCAATTTGTTCAATAGCACCTGCTCTGAATGTATCAGCAGCTGCAATAACTGGAGTATAACCTTTTTTAAGGTAATAATTACATAATTTTCCAATTGTTGTAGTTTTACCAGTACCATTAATACCAATAAGCATTACAATAAGAGGTTCACCTTGAGCAACTTTCTCTTCAAGCATTTCAGTCATAGATGGACCTTCAATATCAATAATCTCAGCTACTACTTTCTTAAGTGCTTCAAAAACAAACTCATCAATATCACTACTTCTCTTAATTTTCTGACCAACAAGATCTTCTTTAAGAGAATCAACAATAGTAGATGCAACTTCCATAGCTACATCAGCTTCTAAAAGACCTAATTCTAATTCAAATAAGATATCTTCCACATCATCCTCAGATATGGTTTTTTCACGAATGAAAGATAAAAATCCTCCACTCTTAGATTCTTCCTTATCATCAGAATCTTCTTTATCTTTACTACGACGGAACAAAGAAGACATACGAGAATCATCTTTTTCTTCTTCAGACACATCATCTTCAGCTTTTAAGTCATCTTCTACAGAAACATCCTCAGATTCTACTTCACTATCAACATCAACAACATCCTCAGATTCTTCAGATTTAGATTTATCACGTTTAAAGAAAGATAAAAACTTAGATTTACTTTCTTCAACATCATCATTAACCTCATTATCAATATCCTCATCAACATCCTTAATGTCGTCATCAAGGTCATCATCGATATCTTCATCATCAATAAGGTCTTTTAAATCATCTTCATCTAAACCTAAGTCATCTAAAATAGAATCTTCATCGACTTCATCAACTAAATCTTTATCTGTTTCTAAAGTTTCTGAACTTTCTAAACTTTCAGCTTTCTCTTCGATTAATGTAATATTATCTTCGTTTTTAGCGTCTTCTTCAACTTTATTTCTTAGTTTATTACTTGCTTCTGCAAATTTCTTCTTTAATGAATCAAACAAGTTTATCCCATCCTAATAAAAATAAAAGTACAGTAATAAATTTAATTGTTAATATGTAAATAAAAAAATTATTCTATTAACTATATAATATATATAATTATGGATTAATAAACTTAATGTTTTTTAAATGAAAATTATTCAAAATAATTTAAAAAAACTTATTAAAAAAGACCAATATTTAAAAAAATTATATGCAATCAAAATATAAAAACTATATAAAAATTGGACAAATACACAAAAAATATTTAAAAAAATAGAAAAAATATACTAAAAAGAGCATAAAACTTAAAAAAATTAGAAAAACAATAGTAAAAAATTAAACTAAAAACAATATCTATAATATTATTATTTAAAAATCCCTCATCAAATGTTACAATACCATCTAAACCATAATATTCTGCAACAGTGATTATAGAACAATCTGTAAAACCTAATTTATGTTTTATATTTAATCCATTATTAGTTACATTTAATTTTTTATAATTAGAAAGGACACAATCATTAAAATTAGGAATATCATATTCATTAATCCAAATAAAATTATCTTTCATCATATTATACATATTTTTAGCATATTCCACACTATCTTTTTGTCCTAGAATATTCATTACTTCAGTTATAATTTGATTTGAAACATAACATTCATTTGAAGAAATATTTTTAGTTTCTTCTAATTTAACAGAACGTTTATGAAGACTATCATTAGGTAAGAGATATGCAACAATGAAATTGGTATCTAATATTAATTTTTTCATCAAATTACCTCTTAATTAAAGTTATTTATTAAAAAGAGATCCATATAGAAATATCATGATAATTATTTAGAATTTTTATCACGGTATAAATCTCTTTCCAATTCTACTGCATTTGTTTTTTCTTTTACATTTGCAGATCCTTTTGCATCTTTAAAACTTATTTTTTTTCTAAAACTAACCATAATTTCACCATTTTCATTTTCTTCCCATTCCACAATATCATCTGGTTTAATATTAAATTTTTTTCTAATTTCAGCAGGAATGGTAGTTTGATTCTTTTTATATACTTTTGTTTCAAATATCATATTATACCTAGTAAAATTCATTATACTATGTAATATTTTAATTACTAAGTTATATAAAATTTACTAAGAATATTAATTAAATAAAATTATAAATAAACAATT
>JAKSUE010000243.1 GCA_024409165.1 archaeon | reverse complement strand
AAAAATAGAAAAATAAAAATAAAAAATAGAAAAATAAAAATAAAAAATAGAAAAATAAAAATAAAAAATAGAATTAACAAAGAAAATTAAAAAACTTATTTTTTATCTTTAGCTAAATCATATGCTAAATTTAAGCTTCTTAAATAACCTTTAACACTTTGATCTCTACTTGTATCAATGAATATTTTATCAATTCCTAAAGTAACAGCACCACAGCTTGGCCAGGAATTTAATAAAACAAGTGCTCTGAATAAAATATTTCCAGAAATACCATCTGGAGAAATAATGATATTATTTTTATCTTTAATAGCTTGTTCTAAAAGAATGTAATAATTTTTAACAGAATAATGTTTAGAAATATCATCAGAATCATTATCAAAATCAGAACTTTTTTCAAACTCATCTAATAACATTTGAGTTAATTTTTCACTATCTTCTAAGCTTTTATCGATTCTTTCACTTCTTCCAACATCATCACTACGACCATCAGCTAAAATAGCGATTTTAACTTCCATTCCAAGAGATTGGATAAATTTACATGATTGAATAGCTAGTTCGAATCTTTCTTCAAGAGTATTACCTTCATCAATTCCAACAGGAGATAATAAAAATTCAAAATTCTCATTAGAAGAAACATATCCTCTTTTAGAACCTGGAGCAGGAACATTTAATGTAAATCCACTTCCATCAGTATTAATATAAGTAGCACGATGAATTTTAGAATCTTTATCTAATTCTCTCAAGTATTTCATGATTTTAGAAGATTTAAGAGAACCTCTAACTACAGCATCAACATTAGGGTCACTATACGCTTTAATAAGATCTTCTTCAGATTCTACAATATCAACATTTAAATCCGTATGTTTATTAGCTTCCTTTGCAGCTAATAAAATATTTTCATTTTTATCGAAACCAGCTACTATATTAATCATAATATTAGTATGTAAATCATATAATTTAAAGTTTTATATTGAGTAATGTAAAATTAAGTATAAAATAAACTAATTAATGAATTATAAAAAAAATATATCTAAATAAAATAAAAAAAGATTATATAATTTAAAATACTTAATATATTAAGATAAGCATTATAAATAAATTAAAATTACTATGGAGAGTTAAAATGATTGAAAAAAGTTTAAAAACATTATTCCTAATAGAAATATGCGAAGGTTTTGCATTCTATGGAATAGGAGCTATTTTAACATTATTTATGGTTCAATTTTTAAATTTAAATCTTTCATTTGCTCTTTTAATTTATGGAGTTTATAGTGGTCTTGTATATATTAGTACATTACTTGGAGGGCATTTATGTGACAAGTACATAGGAAGTAGGTCACTTATAAATGTTGGAAGTATAACTATGATGGTTGGTTTATTACTGTTAAGTTATGGTGCTTCTTTAAATCATCCATTAACTCCATTACATTCAAGTTTTTTATTTAATATGCCTGAAATAATCTTAATTATAAGTTTAATATGTGTAATTATAGGTGCAGGTTTTTTAAGAGTAAGTATAAGTTCAATAGTTTCTACTTTATATCAAAAAGATGAAAATGAACTTGAATCTAATTTTACATTCTTAAATATGGCTTTAAATATTGGTGCAGTTTCAGCATCATTAATTTTAGGATTAACAATTGGTGAAGGTAATCCTCTTTTATACAAATATGGATTTTTAATCCTTGCAAGTAGTTTAATAATTGGAATAGTTATTTACAATTTATTTAGAAATAAATATTTAATTAATGAAAATGGTGAAAAAGTAGGTACTAAACCATTAATTAAAACTATAACTAAGTTTAATGAAGCTAAGGATAAAATTAATGAAACTACTGATAAAATTAAAGAAAGTACTAATAAAATTAAAGAGAACACTGATAAAATAAAACTAACTAAGATTGAAAAAAACCATATTAAGTTTATTTTAATTATTGAAGTAATTTCTTTAATATTTTTCATAGGATTTGAAGTTCTTGATTCTACATTAATGTTTTTTGCAAAAGATTATGTGCTTAGTTCAATAACTTATCTTCCATTTAAAGTAACTCCTGAGATGATTAAGTTTATTGAACCTTTAGGTGTAATTATATTCTCCCCAATAATTATTGGCTATTTTGCAAGTAAAAAAGAGGATTATAATTTAGTTTCAAAAATAATTATGGGAATTATAGTTTTATTGATTTCTTACATAATATTCTTTGTATTAGCTATAATGGCAGATAATGGAGTAACTAACATCAGTATAATATTTATAATTATTATGGAATTAATTAGATCATTATCTGAAATATTAGTATTACCTATCATATTAAGCATAGTTTCAAAATATGCACCAAAACAATATTTATCACGTTTAATAGGATTATTTTATTGTTTCTTAGCAGGAGCATACACTCTATCAGGATTCATGGCAAGCTTTTTCCCTGATAAAAATAATATGATTATTCCAAAGTTATTTGGAATTATACCTGTAGCTAATTTCAAAACATTTAGTTTAATATTTATTGTAATGTATTTAGTTTTATTATTAGTGACATTTGTATCTAAAAATAAAATAAAATCATTAATTTAATAAAATA
>JAKSUE010000242.1 GCA_024409165.1 archaeon | reverse complement strand
AAAATTCAATTTATGGCCACAATTTGTACAATGGCCATCTTTTATTCTTTTTTTATCTCTATTACAATATCCTATTCTTGATATTAAAAGTTCTCCACAATTAGGACAATAGCTATTTTTATCTGTATTTACATTTCCTAAATAAACATATTCAAGTCCTGTATCAATAGCTATCTCTTTAGCTTTCTCTAAAGTAGCTATTTTAGTAGGATTTTTATCATTCATCTTATTCATAGGGAAAAATCTTGAAAAGTGGAGTGGAACTTCGCTTCCTAATTCATTATAAATAAAATTACATAGCATTTTTAATTCTTCATTTGAAGTATTTAAATCATCTATTAGAAGGGTAGTGATTTCTAAATGTTTATTAGAATTATAAATTGTTTTTAGATTATTAAGTACTGGGTTTAGGGATCCTCCACAGATGTCTTTATAGAAATTATTGTTGAATGATTTTAGGTCTATGTTAAATGCATCAATAAATTTTAATGTTTCTTTTAGGGATTCATTACTCATATATCCGTTACTTACATATACATTTTTAAGATTATTCTTATGTGCAAGTATAGAAGTTTCTCGGGCAAACTCAAAGTATAAGGATGCTTCATTGTAGGTCCAAGCAATTGACATACAATTATTATTGAGTGCTGTTTTAACAATCGTTTCTGGTAGTATTTTAGTTGTGTTGTTTTTATGATAAGAATTGTTTGCTAACATGTAGTTCTGACAGTTTAAACATGAGAAGTTACACCCAAAACCTCCTATTGAAAGTGTTGAGGAGTTTGGTAGAAAATGGTATAATGGCTTTTTTTCTATTGGATCTATGTTGAAGCTAGCTATTTTATGATAGTTATCAAGATAGAGTTTACCTTGTTTGTTGAATCTTGATTTACAGAATCCATAATGACCTTCTTTTATTTTACAGAATTTGGAACATAATCGACATTCTACTATGTTATTTTTTGTGGATTTGTAAAAGCTTGCTTCTTGTAACATGATAATTACCTTAATCTGTTAGGTGTTGGTATCCTTTTGGTGAAATAATGTATGGTTTACTATTTAAGAGTACCATTTCAAGTGTAAAATCATTTTCAATTTGGGTGGAATTTTTAGATGAGTTTTTAGATAATTGGTTTTCTGTGTTTATTATTTCTCCTATGATGAAGAAGTCTAATTCTTCTTTTAGGATATCTTTGAAGTCTTTTGGGATTGTGAATAGGAGTTCGAAATCTTCTCCTATGTGGAAGAATAAATCAAGGTAATTAAGTCCTATTGCTTTTGAGATTTCTTTGAATTCTTTTTCAATTGGGAGGGATTCTTCGTATATTCTGATTCCTTTAGTGTATTTTTGGGTATGATTTATTGATTGGTTGTATTGTTTATCACGTTTGAGGAGTTCGTATAGTTCACTTGCAAGGCCGTCTGTTATGTCTGTGGCTGATATGTGGATTTTTGATGCTTGGTGTGAGGATTTTGAACTTCTGTAGTTTTTTTTGTTTTGATATTTAGTGAGTATGAATGATTCTATTTGACGTGCTTTTGGTTTTAGTGCTTTATATATTGCTAAATCTACAAAGGTTGGGTCAATTTTAATTGCTTTATTGAGTTTATCTTTATTATTTAGGAGTTCAAATCCTAATGCTGCAAGGCCAAGTTCACCTGTTATAGCTATTAGGTCACCTTCTTTAAATCCATGTTTCATAAGCTCTGTACCTTTTCTGGATTCTCCAAGGACTGTGGCAGAGATTATGATTTCTTTTGCTTCGTTGGTATCTCCTCCAATTAGGGGGATTTGATAGTCATTACATGCAGTGATTATACCACATATGAGTTCATCAAAGTCATCTAATAAGAGGTCTTTTGGTATTGCTAATGATAGGAGTAGGCCGATTGGATGAGATCCCATAGCAGCAAGGTCACTTACATTAACTACAACTGATTTATATCCCATTTGATAATAGGTCATGGCTTCTGGGAAGTGGGTGGATTGAATTAACATATCAGATGATGCTACTAAATAGCTATTTTCATCAAGGCCGTGTTCAATAAGAGCAGAATCATCTCCTATAGTGGTTTTAAAGTTATTTTGAAAAGAGTTTGATTTGTAATTTTGAAAATTAGATTTAAAAGTAGAGTTTAAACTATTAGAATTAGGGTTAAAATCAAAACTATTATTAAAATTACAATTAATATTAGAACATTCTTGGGTTTTGGTGATTATTCTGTCGATTAATTCTTTTTCACCTAAATCAGATACTTTATAAGTTTTATTCATGATTGAATATTTGTTTTTTTAGTATAATAAATTTAGTTAAAAATAGTATAAAAAATAAAAAGTGTCGAGTATACAAGACAAAATTAACAAAAAGTACAAAAGTGTCGAGTATAGAGGGATACTTTTAACAAAAAATGCAAAAGTGTCGAGTATACAAGACAAAATTAAAGTATAAACTGTGACAATTGTAAGGTAAAAAGTAAATAAATAGCTAAAAAGTAAAAAAAATAAATAAAATAAAAAAAGAAAAATAGCTAAAATAGCTATTTATTGAATATAGAATAATTATTCTAATGATTCTAAAACCATTTGTTCTAAGATTTCAATT
>JAKSUE010000241.1 GCA_024409165.1 archaeon | reverse complement strand
GCTATTATAATGGAAAGACACCCGATAGAGCGCTTAAAATTAAGATTTAAACATACATAAATAAAAATTCAAATAATAGTCCACCAGTAAACTATTAAAATAAAAAATAAATTAGATTTATTAACCTAAAAAAAATAAAAATGGATAAATTAAGATTAGTCCTCCTAAAAAGACCATGAAAATAAAAATAAAAAAAGTTTTAGAAAATAAATTAGGATTTAACATACTAAATAAAATCTAAAAATAAAAAATAAGAAAATAAATTAAAATTTACCTACTCCATAAAAATAAAAAAAATATGCAGATAAAGTAAATTTAACATTACAAAAACTAAAAAATTAAAATGAAATATTAACAATTCCTAATATTATCTAGCTCTCTTCCTTGCAGCTTCAGCTTTCTTTTTACGCTTAACACTAGGTTTTTCATAATGCTCTCTTTTACGAAGTTCAATACGCACACCCTCTCTAGGAACAGCTCTTTTAAATCTCTTAATAGCAGATTCTAAACGCTCATGCTCTTTAAAATCAGAATTACACATAGAAATTATATCTGAAGATTCTTCAATAAGTGAAATAATAAAAATATTATTTACATCTTGAATAATATTAAATTCAGTATTATCTGAAGAATCATCTGTTGCATAAGCACAAGGTATAGTGAGTAACATTACACTAATAAACAAAACCCCAAACAATTTTTTAATATTCATATTTAACCTCACAAGTTTAATTAATTACTAATCTATTTTTTTAATAATATAAAATTTACTAAAAAGTTAAAAAAATAAGAAGTTAAGAAAACAAACAATAATTTACCACTACAAAAACTTAAAAAAATAGAAAAAATTTAGGACGATATATAATAATTTATGTGCAAATAATAGTCCACCAGTAAACTATTAAAACAAGACAATAATCTTTAATAAAAAATAAATTAAGATTTAATTAATAAAAAAATAAAAAAATAAGGATAATAATTTATCTACTAATAACCATGCTAAAAAGTAGATAATTTTTATAATTATCCATTAAGTTTAAATTCATGACAAATATTTTGTTCTCTTACTTCAATATAAAGAACACCTTTATCAATATCCCATACAGATTGATGGATACTATGGAAACTGAAACCTCCTTCATCACGGTGAAGATACATATCATAGAAGATATCTTGAACTTCTTTAAATTCAGACACATTAGAATCAAGAGTTAAATCTGGATTATAGAAGAATTCAGAACACCACATAGGATTAGTTTCTGGTTTAAAAGCATTAGTATATCTAACTTTATGTAAAGTATTGAAGAAATCACTTACACTATTTAAATTATTATAATCAGCTGCAACAATATTATATCTTTCTAATCCATCACCATGAGCAGTAATATTTGATAATTCAATTACTTTACCTTCATCACTTACAGGAGTTGGTACAGTACCATTTTCTCTAAAATGAACTCCTTCAATGAAAAAGTTAGTTTGAATAGAATGTTCATTTACTTCAGCTTTACCATCCATAAACTCTACAATATAAGCTTGACCTTTTTTATCGGTGATTAATAAGTGAAGAGCTTTATTATCTACACTATAAACATCACAGTAATCTCTAAGATATTCTGCTGCTTCTTTAGCATCATCAAAGTTATCTAAACAATATCTTGTTAACATTACATTAGGAAGTTTTTCTTTTGTTTCAATAGCTGCAACAGAATTAGGATTAGCATCATCAAGTGGAACAACATTATACTCACAAGTAAGTCCTGCTTCATTAGTACCATCCATTGTAAAGAATGGAGCTATTTTCATCCAATCAGTATAATTATTAGTACCATTAACTATTTCATTACACATATCTTTAGTCATATTAGGGAATGATACAACAGCTAAACTATCATATTTTGCACCATTTACGTGCATTACAATTGTTGATGCATTATCATAAACCCAGTCAAAACTTCTACCAAGAAAACCATTTTTAGTAAAACCAGTACAACCACCATCATATTTAGGTTTGTGAATAGTTGGTGAAGAATTAGATTGATAAACAGTATATTCATCTGCATATAATGCACCACCATTATCAGGGTATGGTCCAACACCAACAGTAGTCATATTAGCAAAAAAGTCATAAGCATAATCATAATCCAAATCTTGAGCATCACACTCAAACAAGTAAGAATCTACTTGTTTCATGTTATAAGGATTATCCACAGCACTATAACCATCTAACATACCAAGCCCTACAAAAAGAGCAGCAACGATGATTAAAGTAGCAATTATAACATAAATTCCTTTAAATTCCATTATTATAACCTCAAATTCAATTAAATAAAAAAAATAAAATAATAAAATAATAATTATTAATAATATATTTAGCAATGTATATATAAAAGTATCCTAAAAGTTAAAATTTTGTTAAAATCCACCTACTCATATAAAATTATAAAAATAAAAAAAGTTAACAGATAAATAATAATTTATATGCTAAATAATAGTTCACCAGTAAACTATTAAAATAAGTAAAATGAACTTTAATAAGAAATTAGAAAAAAATAATTAAAAAAAATTAAAGATAAATGATATGATTAATGACTAAATAAATTAAAATTTA
>JAKSUE010000240.1 GCA_024409165.1 archaeon | reverse complement strand
ATGAAAAATATTAGATTGTCAATTATTATTGTTAATTATAATACTTATAAATTAACCAGAGATACTATTGATTCATGTTTAGCAGAGCCAACTTATTATCCTTATGAAATATTTTTAGTTGATAATGATTCTACAGATGATAGTTTAGATAAATTAAGAGATTATTTTAAAAAAGAAATTTCTCGCGGAATTATCAAAGTTATAGCTAATTCTAACAATGATGGATTTGCAAAAGCTAATAATTTAGCTATTGATGAAGCTAAAGGAGATTATATTTTACTTTTAAATTCAGATACTTTAGTTAAACAAGGTACAATTGATAAATGTATGGATTATATGGTAGACTTAAGAAATGCTGATGTTGGTGCTTTAGGTTGTAAAGTTTCTCTTGCAAATGGTGAACTTGATAAAGCATGTAAACGTAGTTTTCCAAATCCTGCAAACTCTTTTTATAAATTATTTGGTATAAATTCAGATTCATCAAAAAATGATTATAATTTAGATAATTTAGATGATAATGGAGTTTATGAAATTGATTGTCTTGTTGGAGCATTTATGTTAGTTAGAAAATCCACTATTGATGATGTTGGACCACTTGATGATGATTACTTTATGTATGGTGAAGATATTGACTGGTGTTATAGAATAAAAGAAGCTGGTTGGAAGATTGTATACTTTGGAGAAGCTGAAATCATTCACTATAAAGGTGGAACAAGTAAAGGTGTAAGTAGTGTAGATTTAACTAAAAAAAAGAAAAATCCTAAATTAGTTTATCATTTTTATAAATCAATGTATATATTTTATAAAAAACATTATACTAAAAAATATTCAATCATTACTAATATAGCTGTTTATATTGGTATTTATTCACTTTTAATATCTAAATTAATTTCAAATGCTTTTAAAAAATCATAATATTTTGTATAAACCTTTTATATTATTAAAAATAAATATTATTAAAGTTATAAATTTATAATTAAATGAGTAATAATCTAAATTATCTAATAATCTAGAATAATCTAATTATAATAATGATAATAATTGAATAATAAAGGAGTAATTAAATATGATTAGGCAAAATCAAAAGTTTTTAAATGCTATATTAGTTTTAATTGATATTTGTGTAGTTATAGTTTCAATTCTTCTTTCTCATTATATTAGATTTAAAACTACTCTTTTTGGACCTATAGGAGGATCATTACCTTTTATAAGTTATTTTGTATTTTCAATTATTGTGATTATACCTGTTCATATTCTATTTTACTACTTCTTTGGTCTTTATAAACCATTTAGGAATTTAGAATCAATTTTTTCAAGTGCTACATCAATTCTTAAATCAAATATTATGGCATTTGTTTTACTTGTAGCTATTTTATTTGTTATTGATGAACCTGATTTTTCAAGAATCTTCTTGCTTCTTTTATGTGTATTAACATCTGTGTTCACTATAATAGAAAGAGCATTGATAATGCATGTTTTAAGAAGTATACGTTCTAATAATCGTAATTTAAAACATATTTTAATTGTTGGAGATAATGAATTAGCTTTTAAATTTGCAAATAAAATTGAAAGTAAATCTTATTTAGGTTATGCAATTGGTGGATTTATTGGTAGAAAAGAACATGTAGGTCAACTTCATGGTAAATATAAATTCTTAGGTTCTTTTGATGAATTACAAAGTATTTTAAAGAAAAATAACTTTGATAGAGTTATAATTGCTATTCCTATGGAATATTATTATCATTTAAATGAAATTGTAAATGTATGTGAAGATGAAGGTATTAGAGCTGAAATTATTCCAGATTATTATAGATATCTTCCTGCAAAACCTTCTGTAGAAATGATTGACGATTTACCAATTATTAATATCCGTTATGTACCTTTAGATAATCCATTTAATAAATTTGTTAAAAAAGCTTCAGATATAATAGTTGCATTAATAGCTATTATAATAACCTCACCAATAATGATAGTTACAGCTATAGCTATTAAAATAAACTCCCCTGGCCCTATAATCTTTAAACAAGAGCGTATAGGTTACAAAGGTAAACCCTTCATGATGTATAAATTCAGAAGTATGTATGTTCAAGATCCTAACGAAGAAAAATCCCAGTGGACCACTAAAAATGATTCAAGAAAAACATCTGTTGGAGAATTTATTAGAAAAACAAGTATTGATGAACTCCCTCAATTCTTCAATGTATTAAAAGGAGAAATGAGTGTTGTTGGCCCTCGTCCAGAACGCCCATTCTTTGTAGAAGAATTCAGAAAAGACATCCCTAAATACATGGTTAAACACCAAGTAAGACCAGGTCTCACAGGCCTTGCACAAGTTAACGGTTACAGAGGAAACACTTCCATTGCAAAACGTATTGAATATGATATCCAATATGTAGAAACCTGGAGTTTAAGTTTAGACATTAAAATCATGATTTTAACTTGTACTAGACGTAACCCTAATGCATATTAGTTGTATTAATTCATATCATATAGGTTTAAATCATTATATTGGTTTATATCAGTTCATATTAATTTTTTTATTATTTTTTATTATTTTTTTATATTATTTTATTAGGTTAATTTATTTTTATTATATTAATTTTTTATTAATTCACAAC
>JAKSUE010000024.1 GCA_024409165.1 archaeon | reverse complement strand
ACATGTCCAACCAAAAATTTAGAATGACCCCCTTAAACTCAACGGAGAGGTGTTATTTCAAGTGTAAAAATCTAAGGCTTTAAACGGAGTGAATAACTAAATAAACCAGTGCCACTATTTATTTAACTATTTAAGAGATTTTTAAAAGACTTATTTTTTACACTTGAAGTATATTTAAAAATCCTCCAAATCTGAATTAAATAGGCTAACTAAACTTATTTTAAGAATTAAAGCATTTTAAATTATTTAAAAAATTCACTTAGTTATATTTCAAGTGTAAAAGTATCGAATAGTATAAATATTATTATAATAATATAATGATACAATAAAAATACAAAGGTGATTGAATGGATAAAAATAAACAAGTAAGTTTAAGAATACCTAAAAAAGACTATAAGACTATAAAACACCTTATAGCAGAAGAATGTTATTTAAATGTGGGGGATTTCCTAAGAGCATCTATAAGAACTGAATTAAGTAAGTATACTGAAAATAAAAGATAGATTTAGAATGAATATAGAAGATGATAAAATAATTAAATAAAAGTTTAAAGGAGGATATTAATTTATTTAATATCCTCTTTTTTTTAAGTATATTATAAAATTATTATATAGATTACTTTTCAAATACCCTCTCTAAATATTATATACATTCTTAATTAGGAAATATACTAATGATTTTATGTTATTCGAGTGCTTACGAACAAATAAAATACTTGAAAAAACAAACATACAAATTATGTTTAAACTTAATAAAAAGCATGATTTAAAGGTAACAGCCCCCCCTTTAAAAATGCTCTGTTAGAAAAAATTTAATAAATATGAAAAGATAATAGGATAATTAATTAAAATAAAAAAAAGGAGGTTAAAAAAATAAAAATTTTAAAGAATAAAATAAAATAATGTTATAAATTAATATTCAATTAATTCATAATATGATCCTTCAGCACAAGACCTACAAATAGGTTTTCCACCTCTAAGTACATGACGACCATCAGATACTTTTTCACCACATACAGAACAGAATGTTGTTGTATAAGGTTTACCTGGCATATCTCCTGAAAATAATTCAATTTTTACTTTATCCACTTTAAATAATTCTTCAGGTGGAGTTCTTCTAAAACGAGCAATCATCTCTTTTTTTGTTTCTTCATCTTTGAATTTTTTATTAGCATCATCATCAGTAATCCTTAAAGCTTCACCAGTATCCTGATTATAAAAAGTAGCTGCAAATTTACCATAATACAATTGTTTAAGAGTTCTTTTACCCATAGAACAACCAGTAACAGACTGAACTGCATCAGACATACACCTATCAATTTCTAAAAATACAATTAAATTTTTATGTCTTTGATTGAATTCCATTCCAAGCAATTCAAGCCCATACATTGCTAATTTAGTCCCAATTGCAATTCCACCACATACATGACCGTGAAACTCTGCTGCTTTTGCTAATTGTTCATCATAATCTTGTTCATTCATATAATCACCTTATAAACTTAATTCAAAGTTTGTTTTTAAAGGAACACAAACTTTTCTTTTATTTTCCAATTCAATTAACTTTACATCAATTGAATAGGCTTTTTTTAAATTTTCTTCAGTTATAACCTCATTAGGACTTCCAAAATCTATGAAACAACCGTCTTTCATAATAGCCACTTTATTTGAGCTTAAAAATGCATGATCTGGAAAATGAGAAGACATGATAATTGAAAGACCTGACTCTGCCAAATTATCAATAATTTCTAAAAGTTTAATTTGGTTTCCAAAATCCAAATGAGAAGTTGGTTCATCCAATATCAAAATATCAGGTTGTTGACATAATATTCTTGCCAAGAATACTAATTGCATCTCACCACCACTTAAGTTAGTGTATTCTTTATCTTTGAGATTGTCAATACCCAAAGTCTTTAAAGAATTTAATGCAATTTCCATGTCTTTTTTTCTAGGAGAATCAATTAAATTTAAATATGGTGCTCTTCCCATAAGCACGACATCAATTACTTTAAATGGAAATGAAGGAGTATGATTTTGAGGGATGTAACCAATATTTCTAGAGATTTCTTTAAAAGATAATTTTTTAATATTTTTCCCTTTAATTAAAATTTCACCAGAATCAATCTCATGTAATCCATTAAGACATTTTATTAACGTTGTTTTTCCAGTCCCGTTCGGCCCTAAAATACACAATACATCTCCTTTTTCAATTGAAAAACTAATATCTGAGAATATTTCATTGCCATCATAAGAAAATGAAATATTTTTAACCTCATAAAAGTTATTTGTTATGCCCATTCAGAATACCCCCTTTTAAGTAAGTATAAGAATATAGGAACACCGATAATAGCTGTCAATATACCAATCGGAATTTCAATTGAAATTATGGCTCTTGAAATATTATCAATCAATAACAGGAAACTTGCACCAAAGCTTAATGAAGCGGGAATTAATATTTTATTATCAGGACCAACAATCATACGAGCCATATGAGGTATAATAAGTCCCATCCAACCAATTATTCCACTTACAGAAACAGCAGCAGATGTTAATAAAGTACAACCTGCAATAATCAATAACCTTAATCTTGTCGGATTTAAACCCAAAGATTGAGCTTCTTCATCACCCATAGCAAGTAAATTCATATGCCATCTAAGAGTTAAAAGAATAATCGTACCAACAATTATTGGAATAATAATCATTATTAATTGATCTATCGTAATAGAAGCCAAACTTCCCATTAACCAATAAACAATCTCAGGCAATTTATCATCAGGATCAGCTATAAATTTAATAGTTGAAATTAATGCACTGAAAAATGCGGATATTGCAACTCCAGATAATACCAATATTAAAATTCCACCAGCTTTATATGCTCTTGAAATTAAATAAGTGACTGAAACAGAAATAATTCCAAAAGCAAATGCAAACATTTGAGTTACAACACCTGCACCACTTATTAAAATTGCCAATGCCGCCCCAAAACCTGCACCATTAGACACACCAAGTAAATCTGGAGAGACAATGGGATTTTTAAAAATACTTTGAAATGCAGCTCCTGCCATCGCAAGTGCAGCTCCAACTACAATAGCTGCAAGAATCCTTGGAAGTCTAATTTCAAAGACAATAGTCGTTATAGTTGGTGAAACTTCCAATTGTGGAAATATTGGACACAATATAGTATTTATCACATCTATTGGACTAATAGGATATCTGCCCAATAAAAATGAGGTGAAAAATAAAATAAGCGGGAGGAAAATTAAAAGTATGATACTAATAACATCTTTTGAATCATTATCCATAATATTACCCTATAAATTTGATTCTTTAAGTCCTGAATCAAGTAAAATCTCTTTTGCCTGATTATCATTTAAATCAAAATGATAGAAATTACTATAGAACTCTTTAGTTACATCCACCATATTAATATCTTTATAATCTTCAGGATAGATTACTTTAGCTGTCCATGGAACACCGATAATCCTATTAGCACCACCAGGTTTATCAAACCATTTAAACGGAGATTGTGGAGATACATAAACATCTTTATTTTTGACAGCTTTCAAATGAGCCCAACCTGAATCATTATACACTTTATTATAGAAATTCATATCATTAGTTATTATAATATCAGGATCCAACTTAATGACTTGTTCAATGGATACTTGTACACCTGACATAGTATTACATTGATTTAAAGAATCTGCAACATTTTTTCCACCAATTAAATCAATTAATTGGCTATGAGAAGCACCTGATGGATAAGTTTGTAAACCATCACTACCAGCTGCATAATAAACCGTTTTCTTATCATTATAAGATAATTTAGCCGATTTATCATGCACCATATCCAAATATTTATTATTAAAATCATTGAGTTGTTTAGCCTTGTCTTCTGCACCTACAACTTTACCCATGAATGAAATGGAATCTCCTATTTTTTCAACATTTGTAGTGTCTTTAACGGCAAGAACTGGAATTTTGCCAAATTTATCTTGACGTTCCTGAACAGTAGATGCATCACCATCCCCATTTTCATAAATAGATTCAATTACAACATCAGGTTCAGCAGCAATGAATTCTTCATAACTTCCATCTTGTGTACCATACCAACCACCAACAACTGGTAAATTGGCATATTCAGATGGCACATATTTTAATTCAGCTTCAGTCCATTGGAAGTTTACTGCTTTTAATTTTTCAGGTGCAATCATATATAATACAGTAGTCATTGGTGGAGAAGTAGATATAACATTATTAACTCCATTTGGAACTTTTACAGTTCTATTTAGCATGTCAGTTATATTTTTAACTCCTTCAGTTTCTACACTAGAAGGAGTTAAAAATAAGTGAGTAGCAACACCCAACACTACTAAAATAATTAATATTAAAATGATTAATTTTATCTTTTTTTCTATTATAAAATCTCCATCAAAAATATTTGATAGTAATATATTTTCACTAAGTCATTTAATAAATTTTCTAAAAAATTTGAGTCTGTCAAAATATTAGCTCTTGATTTTTTTGCAATCCATCCATTTTTTGGAGTATTATTTGATTAAATATTCCCTTTAGTGTTCTGAATTTCTTTTTGTGTGCTTTTGGAATGGTATTACTTATGTAACCTTATATTTGGTAGTATTGTCTAATTTTCCTTTAATGTTTTTTCCAGGCATTGAATGAATTTTTTATATACTGGGAAAAATTTTTCAGTCATAATCTCTTAAAAGTTTGGAAAATTAACAGATTCTCTTTTTAATAAATTTACACTTTGTAATACTTTATTATGTGTTTGTTGTTTGAATAATTGATAAATTAAACTTAAATATTTATTTATTTTTAGATTTATAATTATTATGAATTGTTTTGATTTTTCTTTATAAATTAGATTGTCTGAGAGATTTAAATCCATATTTTTTTAAATTTTGCTCAAATTCTTATGTATTTTTTGTTAATTCAAAGTTAATTGTATCATAAATATTTAATAATAAATGTTAACTTTAATTACAACACACAGTCCATTTTCCAATATATTTTACTTTGTTAAAGGATTTTTTATCATTTCAACTGAATCTGATTAAAAATAGTTAAATATATACTGTTTGCCTTCCAAAATAAGAAAATAAGAAGCATTAAAAGATTGATTTTTATTTTTGGTTGTTTGTTTGGTTCAACTGATAATGTTAATACTTCTTCTGATAATAGTATTGATGTTATGTTTTTAGCTATATTTATTTATAAGGTAGGTTCTGGTATTCATACTAGTGAGTATAAATTTACTCAAAATGCTTCTTCTGTGGGTTATGTTGAACGTGCTTATGATTCTTCTATGGAATTGGATAGTATTATTTCTAATAAATGTACTTCTAAAGAAGGTCAGACTGTATATGTTACCATTAGAAGCGAATATCTTAAAAATTATGGGTGGTAATTTAGTTAAGTGTTAATGTTTTAATTTAAATAATAAAAGTAACTAGTTAAAAGCGCCTAATAATGAATTAAAGCTCTTATATAATTATATGAAGCCAATGAGTAATGATATACAATAATATAATAAAAAACCATCTGTTAAATGCAAAAAAATATACTTTTAAATAATTGCTTAAACTTGTTATTTGTTAAATCTGGAACAGATATTTTCCAAGCTGAACATAGTAGACCGCCTAACCATTTAACAATTGCAGATTATAAAGTACCTCAAAATATCTATAAAAAACTCTACAACCTATAAAAATGAAAAACTTTAAATACAGTTTTTTATTAAATTTTGTAATATAAGTGAAATATTTTAAAAACTAAAAAAAAGTATTAACATTTATATATTAATGTTAGTAAAGTAGTTATTTGTGTATTTTTAAAGTTAAAAATACACTGTTATATAATAGAATACCACCTATTAAAATTAAGAAATATACTATTATTAAAGATGTAAAGAAAAAATCTACTTAACAAACAATCTCCTATTATACGCCTTTTTTATTTAAATAATAGTACATTTCTTTAAAAAAATCATTTTTATAATAATGATACATAAAAGGAGTAGATAAAATACAAATTCTAAAAACATATGGTGTATAAGAAGTTAAATCAACATCTTCAAATAAGTTTTCAAAATCATCTTGACTTTCATTTCCAGTAGCAGAGTCCCCAATTCTTTTTAAAGCTTCACTTAAATTTCCAAGAATCATTTCCCCTTTGTCTGTTTGTTCAACAATACTACTAAATAAGAACTCTGGTTCTAAAAAATAACCAAGATTATTTAATGCTTGTTTTTTAACTGGTGCTTTAAATTCTTCTTTTTTCCATGCCTCTTTAAAAGTCATTTTATCTACTTTTAAAGATTCATCTAAATATAATTCTATTTTTTCAGATAAATATTTGTAAAAAATGAATCCAAGAATATAATTTTTATATTCATTTGCATCCATATTTCCACGGAGTAAATCTGCTATTGCCCATAAATTACTTTCTAATTGATTTTTATATTCTGACATATTGTTTTACCTCTCTTAATAATTATTACCATGTGATTTGTTTACTAAATCTATAATTTTCTGTTTAATAGTTTCTACTTTTTCTTGTCTTTGAATAAGTCCTAATTCATCATTTAGAGAATCTTCAACATTAGTATCTTTAATTTTACCACTAAATTCATAGTTATTTATGATAAATTGAACTTTAATTGGTTCAAGGTTTTCTTCTTGGATAAATGTTTTAATTTCTTTAGCTTTTTCTTTAGCCATATAATTATCAAATTCTGCTTCAACATCAATTTCATTATCTTGTGGAACAATAGTTCCATCAATAAACTTCTCAATAAGTTCAACTTTACTTTTAAGTTCAAGAGAACCTTCCATAGTATTAATAATGAAATCCTTATCTTTTTTAAATGAAGGACTGGTTACATCTAATTGTTTGAGTAATTCTAAAATATATGCAACATTAATATTATCTCTTCTTACAAGTTCTATTTCAAAGTCAATATCATCTACAACAGAAGTTTTATTAATATCTACTTTTTTATATTTTTCATACAATTCAATGTATTTACTTCTATAGTCTTCAAATGCTTGTTCTGGTAAATTTAAATCATTATAATTAAATTCTGTAAATACAGTTAATCTCGCCATTAATCTTAATAATTCTCTAAATATTTGAATAAATTCTTTATCTTCATTTTCATCTTTTAATTCATCTACTGATTGTACTGTGGGAGTTCTCTCTTTTAACATTTCAGTAACTGCATTAAATTTTTCAACATACACATTATAAGGTTCTACGATGATATATTCTAAAGCTTCTTTGTTAGAGAATAATTTAATAGATTTATCAACATCGTTTTTAATGTTTCTAAAACAAATAATATTTCCTTGTTTCTTTTTCTCATTTAAAATACGATTGGTTCTTGAAAATGCTTGTAATAAACCATGATATTGGAGGTTTTTATCTACATATAAAGTATTTAAATATTTATTATCAAATCCAGTTAAGAACATATTAACAACTAAAAGAATATCAATTTTATTTTCTTTTGATTTTTTAGAAACATCTACATAATACTGGTCGAATCCTCTGAAATTTTTAGTAGAGTGATTAGTTCCAAACATTTCATTAAAATCTTGGATATAACTTTCAAGATTATCTCTTGGAAGATCGCCTTCTTCATGGTCTTCATTTTCACTATATGAAAAAATTGTAGCTACTTTTAAATCATGATCTTTTTCTTTAAAGAGTTTATAATACTTATTTAATACATCAATTGAACTTACTGCAAAAATAGAAGTATATTCACGATTATAAGTTTTCTTATCATGATTAGCTATAATATAATCTACAATTTTACTTAATCTGCTTTCATCTTCCATTACTTCTTTAGTATCAATTGCTTCTACTTCAATATCAAATTTAGTTTTATCTTTGTATTTTCCAATATACTCTACCATAAATCCAAGTACATTATCATCTCTGATTGCATTTTTGATAGTGTATGTATGTAATCTATCTCCAAAAATATCAGCAGTAGTTCTAGTTTTATTAGCATTATCTGCAAAAATAGGAGTTCCAGTAAAACCAAAGAATTGAATATTAGTAAAGTAATCTGTAATGTTTTCGTGCATTTCTCCAAATTGACTTCTATGGCACTCATCAAACATTAAAATCATTTTAGAATCTTTAATAGAATCTAATTCTCTCTTATGCCCTTTAACTGCAATATCTAATTTTTGGATTGTGGTAATTATTAAATCTGTATTTTTATCGGTTAATTGTTGAAGTAAGGATTTAGTATTACCTGTTCCATCTACAGAGTCTTCACAGAAAGCGTTGAATTCTTTAGTGGTCTGGTAATCTAAGTCTTTTCTATCTACAATGAATAAAACTTTATCTATTTTTTCTTCATCTTTAAGGATTTGAGCTACTTTAAATGAAGTTAATGTTTTACCAGAACCAGTTGTATGCCAAATATAACCATTATTATTTGTATTTAATGCTTTATCAAGTATTGCTTCAACTGCATAGAATTGATATGCTCTAAGAACCATAATTGCTTATCAGATTCATGTAAAACTACATATCTTGAAATCATTTTAGATAAATGACATTTTTCTAAGAATATTTCTGCAAATTCATTTAATTGAGTAATGTTTCTATTTTCTTGATTTTTCCAGAAAAATGTAAATTTATAGCTTAGATTTTTATTATTAGAATAATATTTAGTGTTTACACCGTTACTAATTATAAATATTTGTACATAGTCAAATAATCCATGGAATGAATGTTCTCTATAACGATTTATTTGGTTAAATGCTTTTTTAAGTTCTACTCCTCTTTTTTTAAGTTCTATTTGACATAAAGGTAATCCATTAATTAAAATAGTAACATCATAACGATTAACAAAAGAACCCTTGAATGTAATTTGATTAGTAACTTGGAATATGTTTTTACACCATTCACGAGTGTTTAAAAAAGAGATATATTTTACTCCATCTTCTCTTTGAAGTTCATATAAATCTCTAAGTTTTTTAGCTTTTTCATAAACAGAACCACTTTCAAGGTAAACAAGAATAAGTTTAAACTCATCATCAGTAAGTGCAATATCATTAAGCTTCTCAAGTTGAACTCTAAAATTAACTATCAAATCATTTTCATCTTTAATTTTAATTCTAGTATAACCTTGTTCAACTAATTTAGCCATTAATTTTTCTTCTAAAATCACTTCACTTTCAGTAACCACTAAAAATTCCTCCCTAAAAATAATATTTAATCAATATAATATTTATTAATAATTAAAATATAAAGAATAGATAGGTTTAATTTTAAAAAATCAAAAGATGTATTTTTTTTAGAAATTTACTTTCAATTTTCTTGCAGATAAAATATAATTATTAGGTTTAGGTAAAGTTTAGATAAGTATAGTGTTGTTAAACCTATTATAGCAGTGAATATCTTAATTTATTATTAATACTATTATTTAATCTAGTTAATTCTCTGGCTTTAACATCATCTTTATTAATTGAAGGTTCCTTTAATTCAAGTCCTTTTAATCTTTTTATAATACCTGCAGATGATAATATATTATTATGTTCATTAGTTACTGCTTTTATAGTGTTATTTATTACTTCATTAATTACACTTTCTGTTAAATCCAACATAATAGTAATTAACTGTTCATTAGCTTTTATTTTAGTTTCATAGGCTTTTAAATCAGATAAATCTGTATTATATTTATTTTTCCAATAATTAACAGTGCCAATTAATTGGTTTTTATCTTCTACCAAATCTACATTATTTGCAGTTAATAATTCTATTTCATCGGTAAGTTCTTTTATCTCATCATTAGCTATAACTAAATCATTATTAATAGCTAAACTATCATTATCTGCAGTTATTCATGTGGAATCTTTTTAGAACCACTAAACACTGCAAGATTAGCAACAATATTTAATAAGTATTCTTAAAACATTATTACCTCAAAAAGTTCATTCAGTAGATCGTCCTCTAATATTAAGGTTTTAAACTCTTTCTGACATTCTTCTATAATTTTTATCCGTTCTTTAGCAGTTACATTGGGATTTAATCTTATATCTTTTTATCTGGTGTTTTAAGCCTTTACATCTTTCATTTTCAAAATCAAATAATTTATCACACATTAAACCTAGGATTTTTATTTCTATGACTTATAAAATCCTTATAATGACTAATACCAGAAATTAAAGAACCATCATCTTGTTTATAATTCTAGGAATAAACTTCAAAAATAGACCCAAAATTATAATTCAATTTATAAACAAGTGCCAACACCAAATATATACTAAATTTAAAAATATTAAACACAGGTGCAACACTTATTAATAAAAGAATCCCGATCTATTTTATTTAATTTAGGATTAGTATTATAAAAAGGAAAATCAACACTTTCTCTCTCAAACTTAAAAAAAATTATCACGCATAATATCCCTAAAAAAGAAATACATTTATCTATTGTAAGTCATGTTAAGATTTATCTCATCAATAGGAGTTATAGAACGTATTCCCTTCACATTACTATAAAATTTTTCCCCGTATTTTTTACCAGATTTATAAACTCCTTTTAAAAGTTTTATAACAAAACATTTTACAAAAAACCATTAAAATAATACTATT
>JAKSUE010000239.1 GCA_024409165.1 archaeon | reverse complement strand
CTCCTGATGATTTAAGAGCTATGGATAAAGAAGAGAGAACTCAATTAATTGCTCAACATAATCTTCATGTCAGTTTTGGTGAACTTAGACTTATTCGTCAAGCAATAGCTGAAGGAAGCTTAATGGAACTTGTTGAAGAACGTTGTAGAGCACATCCAATGTTACTTGATGCTCTTAGACAATTATCTAATTATACTGAAGATTTAGAACTTTATGAACCTCGTAGTAAAAGATCTGCATTCTTCTACACAGGTACAGAATCATTAGGCCGTCCTGAAGTTTTAAGACATATTAATAAACTTAAAGAAATGGATAAAAAAGACACTTTAGTTGTTTTACCTCATTATAGAAAACCATATACAAAATATATGCCTAAAGATTTTAAAGATTTATATGTTTGTGCAGGTGCTATTGATGATGAATCTGATGTTGACGAATTAAAAGAATCTAAATTTACACCATCTGAATTTGACCCTGAAAACACTGATTTCATGGTTTTAGATATTCCATTTGGACTTATTCCTCTTGAATTAGATGAAGTTTATCCTTTAAGTCAAAATGAATCTCCAAGAAATAAAGATGAAGTAGCTATTGTTCACTCTGCAAATGTATTATTAGATATTATGGATGAGTATAAACAAGTCATAATTCATCCTAAATTAGCTAAAGAATTTGGTCTTGATGAGATTTTAGATTTAGAAGAATATCCATATACAGAAGATGTTAAATTTATCAAAAGTGACCTTAACAGAGTGAAAGCAGTAGCTGATTATCAATTTGGTAAAGGTGCAGGAGAAGCTTTATTCTGTGATGATAAATCTAAAGGAGACTTATTTGCTGGTAAAATTAAGATTGAAAAATCCCGTAAAACTGGTAAAATAAGACATGTTTATGCAGGTAAAGAAATCATTGCTAATATGAGAGCATCTGACAGTCTTTTAATTTTATCCAAATTAGGTGCTAAAAGACTCCACGCTTCCACAACAGGTATCTTTAACCGTGTAAAAATTGATAATAGTGTAGAATCCTTTGCTCGTGATGGTAAAAGTGTATTTGCTAAGTTTGTAATCGATTGTGATGAAAATATTCGTTCTAATGATGAAGTTATCATTGTAAACGAAGAAGACGAACTTTTAGCATTTGGTAAAGCTTTACTTGGTTATAATGAAATTATGAACTTTAAAACAGGTCAAGCTATTAAAACACGTAAAGGATTTAAGAAATAATGATTTTTCATTATTTCTAATTTTCCTTATTTTTTTATAAATTTTTTTATTATTTTTTAAAAAATAATTTTATTTTTCTATATTTGTACTATTTTTATAAATTCTCTATTTTTTTGCAAATTCTCCTAAAAAGTTAACTTCAATGCCTTTTTTAGCTCTTTGGTAATATTCTGCTGTTGCTGTGAATATTACATCTCCAGCGGAATTTAATGCAGTATCAAATGAATCTTGAACAACTGCTACAATAAATCCAACTGCTACAGCTTGCATAGCTACATCACTTGAAATTCCGAATAATGCTGCTGCCATTGGAATAAGTAAAAGAGAACCATTAGGAACTGCTGCTACACCACATGCTGCAATAGTTGCAATTACACATAATGCAATTGCTGAAGGATAACTAACTCCAATACCTAATGTATAACATAATGCTAAAGTCAATATTGCAATATTTACAGCTGCACCTTCCATGTTAATGGTTGCACCAAGAGGGATAGATACAGAATAGAAATCTTTATCAAGTCCAAGTTTTTCACAAAGTTGTAAATTTATAGGAATATTTGCTGCTGAACTTCTTGTGAAAAATGCAGTAATTCCACTTTCTCTTAAACAAGTTAACACTAATGGATAAGGATTACGTCTGAGAGTAATTCCTGCAAGAAGAGGGTCTGTGATAAATGCAACAATTAAAATACATACCATTCCTAAAACAATTATTTTTCCATAAACTGTAAAGATACCAATACCACTGGTAGATACTGCAGTAAATACAAGTCCTAAAACACCGAATGGTGTAAGTTGGATAAATGCATTTATAAACTTAGAAACTGTATCTGCAAAGTCTGAAATAACATTTAATGTATTTTCGCTTGCAACTACTCTTAAAAGAACACCAAATAATACTGCCCAGAATAAAATTGAAATATAATTTCCTTCTGATAATGCAGTTATTGGATTTGATATAATATTGAGGAAAAATTTAGTAAATAATGCACCTAATCCACTTGGAGTTGATACAGTTGCAGCATTTGTTAAAGTTAATGATACTGGGAATAAAAAACTCATAGTCACTGCTACTAAAGATGCAAGTAACATACTTGATATGTATAATATAATACATGTTTTAAATTTACTTCCAATTCCCTTTTTTGCTTTAGAAAGAGATGAAGAAACAAGTAAGAATACTAAAAGTGGAGCTATTGCCTTAAGAACACCTACAAATAATTCCCCTAAAATACCAATTCCTGATGCTTGGGGAACTAATAGTCCTAAAACAGTACCTCCTATTAAACCGACTACTAAAATTCTTATAATTAAATTAGTTTCACACCATTTATTAATAATATTTTTCATAATATTATTTTTAAATTGTATTTTATTTAAATTTATTTATTAATTTTTAC
>JAKSUE010000238.1 GCA_024409165.1 archaeon | reverse complement strand
AAAACAATTTAATTAAAGAACTTTTATTTAATATTATTTAATCTCAATTTAATTTATAAAAACAATTTAATTAATTAAAGAACTTTCATTTAAAAGTTCAACAAGAATATAATCATACATATGAGATTTACTAATATCTGCTATTTCAGATAATTTTTTATCTCCAATAACAACATTCTCAATTTCTTCATGATAAGTATCATAATCTAATTTTACTCTTAAACCATCAAGTTGACTAGTAACAGGAGTTGGTGAAATAACTTCTTTAATAGCTGGAACTTGAGATTCAATTTCATTTTTAACTAAAATGGATGGAACAATTGGAGGGTCTTGAGCAATCTCTTTTTTACGTTTTTCTAAAAGATCTTCAACAGTATTAACTAAATCTTTTAAAGCATGGATATTTTCCCCTCTTTTTAATCTACGAGGAATTCTACCTAAACCTGCAACATATGCATCAGCACCAGGTAATTCTTCAACATCAATTTCAGGAGCACCAGTAACAATTACAGGTATATCAATATCATCATAAAGATAAGATTTATCAATAATACATTGTTTAAAACTTCCAAGAGCAAAAATAGCAATATCATGCTCTTCAATTAAAGCTTTTTCCTCTTCACTAATTCCAGCAGTACCTTTACCATGACCTCTTGCTAAACCAATCATATTATCTTTAGCACCATAACGTCTTAAATATTCAGAAATATCACATGCTGCATGAGGAAGGTGATGTCTTGCAAGAGTAGGAGAAACAATAGCTATCTCAGAACCTGCCATAGGTGCAATAGAAAGTTTCCCAAGTAATTCCTTAGATTTCTGTTTAATTATATCAACATCATCAATAGGAACTGCCATATTTAAAACAAGTTCCATTTGTAAAACATTAGATTGAAGAATAAATCCTCCTAAATCTTCTATAAGTTCTTTCATTTCTTCACTTTTATGGATTCCACCAGTATATGTTAATGTTTGATACATTATACACACTCCATAGATTTTTAATAACAATACAAATAATAAAATAATATTTTAATAATAATTTAATAATATTTTGATAATATTTTAAATTAATTTTATATTTATTATTATACGAACAAATTTTAAAATAATAACTATAATCTACTTATAATGATTTAATAATTTAATAATTTAATATTATTTATAATATAATTATAAATTATTAAGTAAAATAGAATATCTTTCTTTAGCACGTATTATTGGATTTGAAGATGCATTAGAATGAGTCGGAATTTCAATAAAAATAAAATTATCTTTATCTGATGAATCTAATTCTACAACTTTAGATTTAAGATAATCTGGAAAAACAACATAATCAAATGAATTTTTTACAATACCACATTCTAAATCTTCATCAACAATACTACAACCTAAATCATTAACAATATCTTTTAAAAATTCAGAATATCATAATCATACTTATCACAACCATGCTTATCATAACCATACACATCATAACAACCATAATCATCAAAAATAGTTAAAATTTCATCTTCAGATATCTTTTGATTAATAAGATTATTTTCATAAAAATAGTTTGTAAGAGTTAAAATACTTTCTTTAATTTGATTAAATGTATTTAATTTAATAGCTATTGAAGGCATTTGAACTTTACTTTCAGATAATAAAATAGCTAAGTCACCTTCTTCTTTATCTGGATGTTTATTAACTTTGAATTCTTTCAATCCTGCAATCTCAACTATTTTTTTACACATAGGTGTTGTAACAATAATCATTTAATCACTATCAAAATTTATATAACTAAATATAATATATGATTATTAACTTATATATTATTATATAATTATTACATACTTATTTCATAACTTATATGTAAGTATGTATAACATGTAACTTAAAAAATAAAGGATGTAGAAAAGTGAAAGTGAGTTTAAGTTTAGAGAAAACTTGTAGTGATGATGTTTCAATTGTGGTGGATTCTTTAAGAGCAAGTACTACAATAACTGTAGCATTTGATAATTTTAAAAAAGTGATTCCTTGTTTTAGTCCAGAACAGGCATTTGAATTAAAAGAAAAATATGGTGGAATTCTTGCAGGTGAAAGGACAGGATCTACAATTGAGGGATTTGATATTGGAAACTCTCCAACTGCAATTCAATCTTATGAGACTGACGAAGATATTTTAATACTTACTACAAGTAATGGAACACGAATTATAGAACCTATGACTTCAACAGTATTAATAGGTACTTTCACAAACTGTAAAGCAGTAGCTAAAGCAGCTGTAGAACTTGCAGAAGACCATATTGACTTAGTTATGGCTGGATTTAATGGTAAATTTGGAATTGATGATTTTTTAGGTGCAGGATCTATTTTATATTGGATTGAAAAAGAATTAGAAAATTCCAATAATAAAGTTTATGAAGGAACTTTATCAAAAGATGAAGGCAAATATTATTGGAAAGATATAGATGGACTTACTGAATATGCAAAGTCAGCGATAATTGCTTATTCAAATGAAGAATTATCTAAAGAAGCTATTAGAAATTGTAGATCTGGTAAAAGATTAACTTATTTAGGTTATATGGATGATGTTGAATTTTGTATGAAACAAAATATAAGTGAAAATGTACCAATTTATAAAAATGGAATTT
>JAKSUE010000237.1 GCA_024409165.1 archaeon | reverse complement strand
ATATTTTGTAAATAAAATACAGAATATCCTTTAAATTCTAAATATCTTTTAATGGTATCAAAAGAAATATAAGTTCTTCCATGACCAATATGAGCATCATCATAAACAGTTGGACCACAAACAAAAAGCTTGATTTTATCCCTAAATAAAGATTTTAAATCTTCTTTTTCTCTTGTCATTGTACTATAAATTTTCATTATATCTTCCTTAAATAAAATTATAAATAATAATTAATTAAATAATAAAATAATAAAATAATTAATTAATAAAATAATTAATTAAAAATCGTCAACATCACACTGATTTTAATCATCACTGCAACTTAAACAAGCTTTACAATCTTCAGGTAAATCATCTTTTTCTTTATGAAGTTGACATAAAATATCTTCAGTTTTAATTCTTTTACAAATAGAACAGGTACGTGAAATAATATCTGATTTATTTGCATTTCCATTAGCAAGATCATTTGCAAAATCTTTTATTAAATCTTTGATTTCATCATTAAACTCAATTCCACTACCTCTTTTATCAGTAAGATATTGAGAAACAGCAGGTTGAGTAATATCCATTAACTCAGATATGTCTTTTTGTTTCATACTTAAATTTAATAAATCTTTAGCTAATTCAGATCTTATAGCTGGTATAACATACCATACAACCATTTCACAAGGTGGCTTCATTTTATCCCTCTAAATAGTTTAAATTAAATTATTTAATTCATATAAATTCCTAAATAAAAGTTTAGAATAAAAGTTTTTAAGTTAAATTAATTTTTAAATACTTCTTCAATCTCAGGATTTTTATCCAATTGTTCTTTTTGAAGATGTAATTTTTCATTTAATACATCAATTTGTTTTTCAAGAGTTTCTTGACGTTTAAGAAGTAATTTTAAAGCATCAGCAACAGGGTCAGGTAAATCATGGTTTAAATCCATAACATATTCTCTTTTCTCTTGAACAATTCTACTTGGAACCCCTACAGCAGTTGTTCCAGGAGGTACATCTTTTAAAACAACAGAACCTGCACCGATTTTAGAAGATTCACCTAAAGTAATATTCCCAAGAACTTTAGCTCCAGAACCTACTACAACATTATCTTCAACAGTAGGGTGTCTTTTACCTTTACTTAAGCTTGTTCCTCCAAGAACCACACCTTGATAAAGTAAAACATCATCACCAATTATAGTAGTTTCTCCGATTACAACACCCATTCCATGGTCAATAAAGAATCTTTTACCAATTTGGGCACCAGGGTGAATCTCAATACCTGTAATAAAACGAGATATATGAGAAACTAATCTTCCCCAGAAAGGCAAAGGACGTTTCCATAACCAATGAGCTAATCTATGAAAGAGAACTGCCCAGAATCCAGGATAACATAAGACAACTTCTAAAGTTCCTCTTGCAGCAGGATCCTTCATTTTTACAGTAGCTATCTCTTCTTTTATCCCATCAAACATTTTAAATTCTCCTTAAATTAAATCAATATTAAAAATAAAATAAATAAATATAACATTGAAATATAACATTGATATATTTTTTTAACAAAGTTATAATCAAAATAATATCAAACATATAAATAAAGTATAAATTAGTGCTATCCTATTTAAATATCAAATATCTAAATCTTCAAATAACCATTCTGTAGATAAATATCTCTCACCAGTATCCGGCAAAATAGCTACAATAGTTTTTCTAGCATTTTCTGGACGTTTAGCTAATTCTATAGCTGCCCAAGTTGTAGCACCTGATGTGATTCCGCAGAAAATTCCTTCTTTTTGAGCTAATTTTAATAAAGTAGAACCTGCATCTTCATCTTTTACAGGAATAACTTCATCAATAATATCTAAGTTTAAAGCACCAGGAATGAAACCTGCACCAATTCCTTGAAGTTTATGAGGTCCTTTTTCACCTTTAGCAATAGTTTGGGAAGTAAATGGTTCAATAGCTACTGCTTTACAATTAGGAACTTTTTCTTTAATTGCTTCAGCAGTCCCACTTAAAGTTCCACCAGTTCCAACAGACGCTACAATAAAATCAACTTTACCATCAGTATCTCTTAAAATCTCAGGACCAGTAGTTTCTTTATGAATTAAAGGATTAGCTTGATTTTCAAACTGTTGAGGTATAAATGATTTAGGATACTCTTTAGCTAATTCTTCAGCTTTTGCAATTGCACCATCCATACCTTCATCTCCAGGAGTAAGTACAATTTCAGCACCATAAATAGCTAAAAGTTTTCTTCTCTCAACAGACATTGTTTCAGGCATAGTTAAAACTAACTTATATCCTTTAGTAGCTGCAGCAAAACCTAATCCAATACCAGTATTCCCACTTGTAGGTTCGATAATAACAGTATCTTTATCAATTAAACCTTCTTTTTCAGCATTTTCAATTAAAGAAACACCTACTCTATCTTTAGCACTGCCTGCAGGATTAAAAGATTCAATTTTAACTAAAACTTCAGCTTCTAAACCTTCTGTTAATTTATTTAATCTTACAAGAGGAGTATTACCAATAGTTTCTGTAATATCATTAGCTATTCCTCTTTTTAAATTTGGAATATTAACCATAATAATCACTTAAAATATTTGTTAAAAGAATTTATTAAAATAATTTATTAAAAATTTATTTAATAAAAAT
>JAKSUE010000236.1 GCA_024409165.1 archaeon | reverse complement strand
GAATAAAAAATTATATTTCAAAATGTGAAGTAGATAATTTAATTAATTTAAGTATGTTTGATTATTGTATTAAATTTTGGTGATTAAAAATGGAAAAATCTTTTAAATTTTTATTGATCTTTTTAGCTATTTTTATGGTTGTTGGATCATTAAATATGGTTTCTGCTTCAGATATGCATGTGGAAGCAGTTTTAGATGATTCCTCTTTATCTTCTGATGCATCGGAAGATATTGTTTCTGTAAATGACAATATGATTCATGTTTCAAATCATGGTAATGATGAACTTGGGGATGGTTCTATAAATTCACCTTATGTTAGCTTATCTCAAGCAATTAATAAATCTCAAAATGGTTCTATAATATGTTTGAATGGCTCTTTTTCAGGTGAAAAAAATACTAACTTAATTATAGATAAAGATTTATCAATTATATCATTAGACCTTACTTATATTAATGGAGGTTCTACAAGTAGGATTTTTAATGTTTTAGAAGGAAATACTCTTTCTATTAGTAATTTGTCTTTTTTATCTTCTGATGTTTCTAATTTAGATAATTCTAATGGTGGTGCTATTTATTCTGAAGGTAATTTAATTATTAATACTTGTGAATTTAACAATTGTGTTGCTAATAATGGTGGTGCTATTTATTCTAAAGGTCATTTAATAGTTAATAATTCTAAATTCTATAATAATAGGGCATTTGCATCTGGCGGTGCAATCTATTGTTCTGCGGATAATAGTTTATTTAATAATTCAGTATTTATAGAAAATTATGCTCAAAGTAAAACTACTGAAGTTTCTGGTGGTGCTATTTGGAATAACGGTACTAATTGTATTGTTTCTTCTTGTTTATTTGATGGTAATTGTGCAAGAGAAACAAGTAAAGTTGAAAATGGCCCAATTTATGGTGGTGCTATCTCAAACTATGGGCAAGAATTCTATGTCTATGATTGTGATTTTTTAAATAATTATGTTGAAATTAGAACTGATGGTGGTAGTAATGAAGTTTGTTTAAATACTGCTAATGGTGGTGCAATTTACACTGTTGCAGGTGCTAAAGTAGAAAACAGTCGTTTTGATAATGATACTGCTCATTGTAGATACTCCAGTAATCTTGTAAATCTTTATGGTAATAAATGTTATGGCGGTGCTATTTCTATTGGAAAAGGTAAAGGTTTTTATCTTTTAAATTGTACCTTTGGTAATTGTAGTGCTGCAGATGGTGTTGTTAAAAACTATGCAAACTATGCAATATTTGAAAATAACACATTTGCTGATGGTAAAATAATGTTTATGGGTTCTGCAATTTATGACACTGGAGAAAATAATATTTATAGAGGTAATGTATTCTTAAATAATAATGATAAAAAAAGTACTGGTCAAGGAACTGTATATGTTAGTGCACTTAATGTAACTTTTGAAAATAATGCATTCCTTGAAAATTATGATACGAGTGGTAGTCCTCATTCTTCAAATAATGCTGCTATTTATATCTATAATCCTTCTTTTAGAGAAGGGTCTGATGCAGGAGAGACTAATATCAAAATCTCAAATAATAAATTTGATGGTAATGATAGGGGTGTTTACATGTATTGTGCTGAAGGTGCTGTAATTTCAAATAATAGTTTTACTAATCAAAGAAGTCAAGCTATTGATACCTATGTAGGTGGGTATCTAGAGATTTTAGATAATTACTTTGAAAACAATCATGGATATCATGGAGCAGTTTCTATAAATTCTCATGATACTGTTATTAGAGGTAATACTTTTATCAATAATAGTGGTACTTGTGGGGGAGCTATTGGTCTTTTATGTAGGGATGATGTTGTAATTGATTCTAATACTTTTATAGATAATCATGCTAGTAGTGCTGTTGGTGGTGGAAATATTTATTCTCTTTATAGTGATATGACCGTAACAAATAATGATTTTACTATAAATCCTATTTATGAAGATGAAAACTCTATCTTTGCAGAATATGGTAAAATCAATGCTATAAATAATACTTTCACTATTTATAATAATATGCATAAAATTATTAAACAAATATCTCAAATAGAATATTTTTTAGATAATATTATTTATGATAACACTCCTATTCATAAAGATGAGGTAGTATCTTCTGTTGATGTTGAAGACATTGTTGATCTTAAGAAAAGAACTCCTAATGATTTTCATTATTATCGTAATGAGACTCCTATTGTATTAAATGATGATTCTGGTTCTAGTTCTGGTAATGATAATCCTATTAAAGAGATTATTGATGATATTTTTGAAGAGATTGAAGATATTGTTAATGGTTCTGGAGATGGGGGTAGTGGGTCTGATATTTCTTCAGGTGGAAAAATGAATGCTACTGGATCTACTACTAACAGTTCTTCTGATGTTGGTAAATATCAGGATGTTACTCAAGAACAAAGTACTGATGTAAGTTCTGAATCAACTCCTGCTTCTAGTAAAGATGCAACCTCCCAAGAACCCTCTAATGGAGCGGCTTATGATTTATCAGAGAAAAATTATGGTCTTTCAAATAATTCCATAAATCAATTTACAGTTTTAATTGTTATTTTTGTTATATTGTTAATTTATGGATTCTATAGAGGTAGAAAAGATAGTTAATATTTTTAATATTTGATATAATATTTAATAATT
>JAKSUE010000235.1 GCA_024409165.1 archaeon | reverse complement strand
CTCTTATATTTTTTTAAGATTAAATATAACATTGTTATATAATTTAATAAAAAAATAATTTAATAAATATTAAAGACAATACTTATTAAATTAAATACTAATCAATAATTAAATTTCAAGTTCTAAACAAATAGGACAATGATCAGAACCCATAACATCAGACATTATTGTAGAACTTTTTACACAATCTTTGAATTCTTCATTAACAAAGAAATAATCTAATCTCCATCCAACATTACGGTCTCTTGCTTTTGTACGGTAACTCCACCATGTATAATTATATGGTTCTTGGTTAAACATACGGAATGTATCAACATATCCATTGTCTAAAAATTTAGTTACCCATTCACGTTCTATAGGCAAAAAACCAGAAACATTCTCATTTGACTTAGGGTGATATAGGTCTATCGGTTTATGTGCAGTGTTTAAATCACCACATATCACTAAATTAAATCCACGGTCCCTTAAATCATTAACATAGTCAAGAAATGCATCGTAAAATGCAAGCTTATATGATAATCTTTCATCACCCATTCCACCGTTAGGATAGTATACATTAATAAGTGAAAAATCATCAAAATCTAATCTTTGAAGTCTACCTTCTATGTCAAATTTTTCAATACCCATACCATTATGAACTTCATTAGGTTCAATGGAACTATAACTAACAACACCACTATAACCTTTACGTTCAGCAGAATTAAAATAGCTATTATAATTAGGAATATTGATTAATTTTTTAGGTAATTGATCAACGTGGGCTTTGGTTTCTTGAAGTGAAACAATATCTGCTTTTTCAGAATCAAACCATTCTAAGAACCCTTTTCTATGAATAGCTCTAATACCATTTACATTCCAAGAAATAATTCTATAATTTGTCATAAAATCACCAAAATAAGTTTAAAAATAATTAATAAGTAAAATAAAATAATATAAACTAATATAAAATAAAATAAAGAATAAAATAAAAATAAAAAAAGATTAGTTAAAACTAATCAATAATATAATTAATCTAAACGAACTCCTTCTTCTAAAGGAAGTTCTCTTAACCATTTGATATCACTTTTATAAAGTGAACGGATATCTGAAATATCATATCTAATCATAGCTAATCTTTCAATACCTAAACCAAATGCAAGAGCAGGAGCATCAATACCTAAAGGTTTGAGAACTTCAGGTCTGAACATTCCAGAACCACCAAGTTCAATCCAGCTTTCTTTTTCTTCAAGATAAACTTCACATTCAGTAGAAAGATAAGTATATGGGAAGTAAGCTGGTCTGAATCTTACTTCAAATCCTAATTTTTTATAGAATTCTTTTAAGATACCGAGTAAGTTTTGATAGTTAATTCCAGGAGCAGCAACTAAACCTTCTACTTGATGGAATTCAGGTAAATGTTTGTAATCCATAGTTTCTCTTCTAAATACTCTACCTACAGAGAACATTTTCATAGGAGGTTCATTATTAGCTAAGAATTTAGTAGAAATACCAGTTGTGTGGGTTCTAAGAACAGATTGACGAGCAACATCATGGTCCCAACTGTAACCCCAACCTTCAGATTCAGTTTCACCACCATCTTCGTGAGCAGTAGCTACTTTATTAACAATAACATCATCAGGTAAATCACAAGTTAATGGATTTTTCATATAAAAAGTATCTTGCATTTCTCTTGCTGCATGATCTTGAGGTTGGAATAATGCATCAAAGTTCCAGAAAGCAGAATCAACAACATTACCATTAGCTTCTGTGAAACCCATATTTAAGAAAATCTCACGAATTTCATCAATAATTCTTCTTAAAGGATGTCCTTTACCGGCATAAACTTTAGGGAATTCTACATCAATATCATAAGGTCTGTATTTTAAATCAGCCCAAGAACCATCTTTTAATTGTTCATGAGTAAGTTGAGTAGCTTCCTCTTCAAAGGTTAAACCAACATTTAAAATATCTTTACCTAAATCATTTAATTTAAAACTATGAGTAGTAGTTTTATTCTCTGCAATTAAATTTTTCCTATCTTTAAGAGCAGCTAAACCTTTAAGCATGTCCTCAGATAAAGAATCTTTTAATAATTCTTTCTTATCAGTAAATACATCAAGTAAATCTTCATCATTTCCAGATTTATCAATAGAAGATTCACCAACTTCAGTAATATTAACTACACCTTTGTTAATCTTAGCCCAATGTTTACGAACTAACCAACCAATAGCAATATTAATCTCTTTTTTATCAATATCATCTAAAGTAGCTAATTCCTTCATAGCTAACTCTTTTTTATCTTTTAAAGCATTAAGAATACGACGTTCTGGAAGTCCAATCTTAGCATATTTCTTACCAGCATCAGTTAAAGAAAACTTCTCCTCAACATCTTTCTCAACAGTAATAATACCCTTAGAAGCAAGAGATCCAGCAGCACTCATAACAGATTTAATATTCAAATCAGCTCTTTCAGCTATTTCATCAGGAGTAGCATTTTCATCAAGCTCTAACTCTTTTAAAACCTTTTTTTCATAAATATGTAACTCATTAATGATTTTATTAATATTTTCACTCATCTAAACACCAAAAGTGATTTTTAAATAATTTTATAAGAATAATTAAGAATTCAAATATTAAAATTTAAAATTAAATAAAATTAAATTAAGTTAAGATTAAAATTTAA
>JAKSUE010000234.1 GCA_024409165.1 archaeon | reverse complement strand
ATAAAAAAGTAAAAAAATAAATAAAGAGAAAAGTAAACAATGATAAAAATTAATCTTTTTTAGAGATTTTAACTCTTGATGGAGTTAAAAGGATTAAATTTTTATCAGTAGATTGAGAAAGCAATATTGCTTGAGCATTATATTGATCTCTTAATATTTTTAATCTTTCAGCTGCTTGTCTATATTCATTAATTCCTTTTTTCTGAAGGAAGATTAAATCAAGAACAACTGGATTTCCTTCTTGAACGATTTGATCAAATACATAATCCATATCATCCATGGATTTTGGTTTCATCAAAACAATTTCATAGAAAGGTTGTTCTGGAGAAATAGTGAAGTCTTCTAAATAATCATCATCAAACTCACTAGAAATATTTAATCCATAACTTGGAACATCATAATTATTGTCATTAAAAGCATTTCCACGATTAACCGGTTTCAAATCAGAAAATTCATCATCAAAACCTAAACTCTTCTTTAAATTATTAGTAAAACTCATTTTTTACTCCCCTAATTAACATGATTTAAAATAGCATCTAATAATTTAGATGCACCTTCATTATAAACATCAGCTGCAGGTAAACCAAATTCTTTTTCAAAGTCAAGAGCAGTAACATCATCATCTGCATTTCTAAGATTTATAGATAAACCTACTACTTTAGTTGGTTCAACAGCTTCGATAGCTTTTACTTCCTCAGCAATTCCTCTTGGTTCACGGTATGGATGGTTAATTCTATGACCAACAATAACCGCATCAGGATGACAACCAATTAAAATAGCTGCAGATAAACCTCTTGGATGAGGATTACCTTTTTCAGTTAAACTAGATTGACCTTCAACGAAAATAATTTCTGGTGCTTCTTTTTCTTCAACATATTTAATAGCATGAAGAATAGCAGAAGGAATGTCCATAGCAGATAAACTACCTGCTCTGAAATTAAAGAAAGTAGGTTGTTCAAGACCCATTTCATCAGTAGAAATTACGGCATTTTTAATACCTCTTTCAGTAGCTGCTTTACCTAAAGCTTTGGTAGTTGTTCTTTTACCACACTCTTGAGAAGTTCCTCCAACAAAAACAATTTTAGCTTTTGGTTTGTAGAAAAGTTTTGGTAAAACTTCACAACATTTTTCTGGTGCAACACCACAAATTTCATTAATAACGTCTAATCTTGGACTTATCTCTTTAACAGTTACATTTTGTTGTTTTGCAAATTTTAATAAAGATAAATTTTCACCTAAAGATAAAGATCTAAAAGATGTAACAACATTTTTTCCATTAGCTACTGCTTCAACAGCATATTTTAAAGCTGCTCCTTCAGCACCAATAGGTAACATAATTACCACAGATTTAGCATCTGTAGTTTCAAATAAATCAGATAAATTTGATGCAACTTCAAGACCACAGAAAGGTTTTCCTTGCTTTTCTGGATTATCATCTAAGAAACCAACTGTTTCAATACCTTCGAGATTAGAGAATTTTTCTCCACCTCCCCCACAACCAACAATAATGTAAGGATTTAATTTCTGAAGGTCTTCAACTGAAGTTATAGAATACAAATAATCACTCCTAAATTAAAAAATTTATAAATAAAAATGTAATTATGATATTAAATCAAAATACAATTAAATCACGAATCTAAGATTAAATATAAGGCTAAAATTAAGACTAAAATTAAGACTAAATTTAATAAATATTCACACAATCATCTTAAATTCTTACTACATAAAACATATTTTAAATTAATATAGAATAATTCATTATAATTATATATTTTTTATTATTATTAAATATTGTTATAAGTTGATGAAAATTTATAATTTTTTAACTCCCCCTAATTTCAACAATATCTTAAAATATACAAAAAAGATATATTTATAAAAAAATAAAATAAATAAAATAAGGTAAAGGAGATAAATAATGGAAAAAGAAATTATTGGAAAAATGAAAATTGATTGTCCTGTATGTGGTGGTAAAAATACAGCAATTTCAATTACTCAAACTCATGAAGTAGCTTATTTTGGAGAAGTTATTGAATCATTAGTACAATGTGATAAATGTGGATTTAGACACAGTGATGTAATGTCTGTTGAACAAAAAGACCCTGCAAAACACAGTCTTCACATTACCAAAGACTCTCTTTCATCAAGAGTTGTCCGTTCACAAACTTCTACTGTTTCCTTACCTGAAATTGGAATTAAAGTAGAACCTGGTCCAAAATCTGAAGGATATGTATCTAATGTTGAAGGAGTTCTTGTTAGATTCAAAGCAGCTACAGAAAGAGCTCTTAAAATGTTTACAGACCCAGAATCTCAAAAAAATGGAAAATATGTTTTAGAAAATATCCAAAAAATATTAGATGGAGAATTAGAAACTTTACTTTTAATTGAAGATCCATTTGGACAAAGTAAAATCATGGACATTAAAGCAAAAAGTGAACCATTAACAAAAGAAGAATTAAAAAACCTTAAAACAGGTTTTGTAGTTATTGACGAAGATGATGAATAGATAATTTATTAAACCAATAATTATCTTTATCATATCTCTTTTTTTAAATTAAATTAAATTAAATTAAATTAAAATTAAATAA
>JAKSUE010000233.1 GCA_024409165.1 archaeon | reverse complement strand
TAAATGTATATAATAAATTATATAAAACAAAATATTTAAAATTAATTACTTATAAAATATTTAATAAGAATTTGCTAATTATTTTGTTAATATTTATAAGATATTTAACTAATATTAAGTTATTTTAAATCAATCCAAAATAACAGTGATTTTATGAGAGAAGAAAATAAAAATAAAATAAATCCATTAATAGGAGTTGAAATAGATGGAGAAGTTTATGATTATAAGCTATTCCAGACATTAGAATCTATATCAAAAACTTACTCTCAGAGAAAAACTGCTAAAGAATTAGGGGTTTCTCATTCTGTATTGAATCGTAGGGTGAAAAATGCAGAGGATAAAATAGGTGAGAAACTTGTTGAAACTGTAGGCTCTGGTTCTGAACTTACAGATAAAGGATTAGAATTCTTAAATATTTATTATAAATATAAAAATAGACTTGAAGATAAAGAAGAAGTTATTATTGCAGGTGGGCATATTACTACAAACCTTATTCAATCATTAAGTTATGATTTACCATTTAAAACTTTGATTTATAGTAGTGATGATGAAAGTGCTTATAAATTAGCTAAACAGGATTTAGTAGATATTTTAGCATTAGATGATCCACTTCTTGCTTTTGAAAATGACCTTAATTTTACAGCTATTGCTTATGACCATCTTGTTTTAGTTGGACCTTCAAATGATAATAAAAAAATTGAAAGTATGAAAGATTTAAAAGATATGAATTTTATTGGAGTTAAAGGAACAGCTCAGAGATTAGCTTGGAATACTTTAAAACAAAATAATATTCAATTTACTATTGAAAGAGAAGTTAAATCTCAATTTGATGCATTTAAAATAGTTAGAAATTCAGATAATCTTTATACATTCTTAAATGGAAGTTATTTTAATGGAAATGACTTATTAAAAAGAGAAACTCGCCATGTAATTAGTTTAGTCCAATGTAATGATAGTAAAGATGAAATTTATAATATTATGGAATATTTACTTATTGATGGTCAAAAACAAATACAAAAAGAAGGATTTATTCCAATGAATCCTTATCAAAGACGATTTAGATAGTAGAATTGAGAGCAAAATTAGAGATTAAAATTAGATAACAATTTACTAATTAATTATTATAGAAGGTAAAACTATGAAAAAAGTGAAAATTACAGTTATGAGAAGAACTCGTTATGCTGATTTAATTGAAAAATATGAAAATCCACTTGAACATGAATGTGATGTTAAAATTGGTGGAGTATATATTGCAAATGGTTGGGAAAAACCAGAGGATTTCTGTAATAGTGCATGGGATAGTATTTCTCCTTTTGTTATGACTTTAGCTCATGGTGGTGGAGATTTTTATGATGGTTGGATGAAAAATAAAAAATCTGCTATGATTTCTTGTAATGATGGATTCCGTCCTGTAAGTTTTTTACTTGAAGCATTAGATGAAGATGCTGAATAAATAATAATATAATAATTATTAAATTATAAAATAAATAAAAAATAAATAAAAATAATAGTTCATCAGTAAACTATTAAAATAGCTAAAATTTGTTTATTTAATAAATAAAGATTAAAATATAAAATAAATTTAAAAATTAAAATAAAAATAAAGAAAAAAAGAAATGATAAATTAAATTATCATTAATAAAAATCAGTCATTCTGTTATATGCCATTTCATAAGTTGGCATATTAGTTTGACAACCTTGTTTTTCAACTACAAAAGATGAAACTGCAGATGCAAACTTAGCACAGTCTTCTAATGATTCTCCATTAATAAAACGTGATAAGAATCCAGATCTATATGAATCTCCAGCACCTGTTGGGTCAACAGCTGGGCGATAAATTGCATCGATTTCAATTTTACCTTCATCACTGTAGATAAAACTTCCAGATTTACCACAAGTTTTAACAATAATCTCAGGACCTAAATCCATTAAACCATTAATATCTAATTTTAAGGATTCTAATATTCTTCCAATTTCATGGTGATTTCCAAATAAAATATTAGAATTTGAGATTACTTCTTTAAGTTTTTTAGGAGTATACATTCCTAAATCTTGACCTGGGTCAAAAGAAACTAATCTTTCTTCTTCTTTTGCTACAATACCACATTTACAATTGAAATGAGGGTCACCAGTTGCTAAATGAACTGCTTTAACTTTTTGAATAGCTTTTAATGGAACTTCACTAGATGCAAATTCCTTACCTGCACCCCAATAAAAATAACTAATTTGATCTTTATTGTCATCAGTCATAACAAAGCAAGTAGGTGTATTTTCCTCTTCAACTACAATCATAGCATCTAAATCTACACCATTTTCAATCATAGAATTATAATAATGAGAATTAATAAATTCCCCACCTACAGCAGATACTAAAGAAGTTTTTAATCCTAAAGTAGCTCCAATCATAGCTACATTAGCTGCAGCACCCCCATGTAAATTTTGCATAGTTTCCATAGGTGCTGAATAGTTAGGTCTTGGGAACTCTTTAACTGTAATAATATAATCTAATGCTGTATGACCTACAACTAATAAATCTCTTTCAATACTCAAATAACCACACCAATATAATTAATTTTAATTTTAATAATGATATGCTAATACAATAATACTTTAATAATCATAATTTAAGCAAAAATAAATAATTAATTTATTTATAAACATCAAAATTTAATTTTCCATAAAATAATACAACCATCAGAAGGATCTTGAGAAATTAAGCAATCTTCATAAATAGGATGATAA
>JAKSUE010000232.1 GCA_024409165.1 archaeon | reverse complement strand
TTTTTTTAGTTTAGTTATTGGATTGGGTAGGGGTTAATTATATGTCTGTTATTTTTAATTATTTTATATTTTTAAGATATATCTTTGTTTTTAATAATCATATAATGCTTATTTTTATTTTTAAATTATTTTTTAACATTATTTGAGGTATGTTCTTTATTTGTTATTTATTTTGCTTATTAACTTTATTTTATCTTTATTTTATCTAATTTATTTGTTATAATTATTTTATTTTTATTTTTACTTATTTTAATCATTTATTTTAATATGTGGGGATTGTTTTGCCCTTATTTTTACTTGATTTTTTCAGAAACATTTAAATACTATGTTTTAATTAAATTTAAATACTTAATTTGTTTATTTCTAGTTTTTTAGGAATTTTCATAATTGAGAATTGTTGAATTTGAAAATAAATAATTCTGAAAGGTTTTTTTAATCTATAAAATTTTTCAGTTTTTTAAATGAGGTGAGACAATTTTTAAAAAGAATGTATTGATTTTATCAATATTATTGGTCCTTTGTATTTCTATAGGATCTGTATCTGCTGTTGATGTGGATGATATTGGTAATAATACAAACTTAGAAATTTTAAATGATAATGGAATAAACGAAGTTGGAGATTTAAACATAGAATCTACTAATATGAGTGATAATGATGAAATTGAAACAGAACCTTCTGAGGTAATTGTTAAGGATGTAGATTCTAATTCTAATAATATTATTGCATTAGGTGCAGCTAATCCTGAAAGTAGTTCTTTAAAAGCTACTTCTTCTACTATTAATTTAGATGCAATTTTAGATGCTGCTGTTAGATTTAATAACTTTGTTTTAGAAAAACATGGTTTACCAAAATCTATCACTGTAAATGGAAAATCTTATAGTACTGAAGATTTTCTTTATTTAATGCTTTTAGCTATTAATGATATTAACAGCGGTAAAACTTCTAAGACTTATACAATAAAAAATGTAGGTTCTCCAGATAAAAAATATAATGCTGATTGGATTAGCTCTTCAAGTATTAGTAAAGTTAATTACATTGACTTAGTTAGCAGAATTTATAAATATATTAATACTAATGGTAATGTACCTAACTATGGTACTTTAGCTGATGGTAAAAAAGCAGATTATCAAGTATATAGTGCAGCATTTGCAGGTATTTTGACTTATTATTCTAATAATAAGGTATTGCCATCTTCTTATGTATTTACTAATAAATTATTTGAAAGTTATGATATTTCCGATGATCTTTATAAGAATAAAAATGAAGGTTTGACTTTTTATTTAACTTCCGATAATATTAAAGATGTATCTTCTGATAATAGTGCTCTTAAATCTATAAAAACTGCTTTAGAAAGTTTAGGTTATAGGGTTGTTATTGTTGGTGTTGGTCCAGATTATCATAATCATGCTTTTGAAAAAGGATGTACTGACTCTAAATCTGTTTTAATCTGTTGTTTTGGTGGAGTGGATGTTGGTTGTATTGAAGAGTGGACTGGTGATTTAGGAAATTATTTTGTTAAGAATTATAAAGATGCTAATATTTTAGCTGTATTTTATAATAATCCATATGGTGTTTGTTCTAATATTAATAATCAGATAGGGCAAGCATGGGATGCTAATTATGGATGGGCTTTAGATAATCCTGGAGAATATATGGCTAAAAATGGAATTAGTTATATTCAAACAGGTACTGTTAATCAAGTAGTTTCTATATTAAAATCTGTATTTAATGGTACTGATGTATTCCCACCTGCTCCTCCTGCGCCTGTAGCTAAATATGTAACTGTTGCTCAGGTTGTTTCTGCAGCTGCAAGTTTAAAATCAAGTATTTACTATTATGGAGTTTTACCTTCTACTGTGACTGTTGGTTCTTATAAAGTTTCAACTGCTCAGTTTGATTATTTGATGAGTGTAGCTATTAAATATCTTAAAGCAGGTAAAAAGACTTCTACTAAGATTAAGATTGTTGATGCAAGTGTATCAAATCCTTATTATTATATTAAATATAATGTTAAGAAGTCTACTTATGTAAGTGTTGCAACTAAAATTATAAATTATTATAATAGTCATAATAAGAAACTTCCAAATTATGTTTCTGTTGGTGGTAAAAAACTTAGTTACAGAGCTTATACTTACTCTTTTGCTAAGATTTTAGCTTATTATAAATCTTATAAGAAGTTGCCAACTACTTGTTTATTAGATAGTAGGATTTATAATACTCGTTATGTAACTGTTGCAAGTATTCTTAAAGCTTCTAAGACTGTAAGTAATTATATTGCATCTCATAAAAAGTTACCTTCTTATGTAACTATGGGATCTTATAGGGTTAAAATGCCACAATTTACTTATTTAATGAGTGAAGCTATTAAGTTACTTAATTCTAAAAAGAAAACTTCTACTAAAGTAAAAATTATTAGTAGTGTTTCTGCACCAGCTACTGTTGATGCAGTTAAATACACAGCTTCAAAATCTAAATATGTAACTATGGCAAAATCTGTATCTTCTTATATAAGTTCTAAGAAGGCAGCTCCAGCATATGTAACTGTTGGCTCTCTTCAATTAAGTTATAAAGAGTATATGTATGGATTTGCTAGGGTATTATCTTATTACTATTCTCATAAGAAATTACCTACTTCTGTTTCATTATATGGATTTTAAAACTTAATTTAAATTATATTTTTTAATTTTAAATTTTAATAGCTAATTTTTAGCTATTCTTTTTTTATTTTATTTTATTTTTAACT
>JAKSUE010000231.1 GCA_024409165.1 archaeon | reverse complement strand
CATCGTATGTTATTATATTTCATATCGTAGTATATAAATGTTTTGATAAAATAATAGCAATTTGATAAAAAAATAATAAAAAGAGTATATCGATGTGAATAATAAAAATAAAAAACTAAAAAACGTAAAAAAATAATATAATATACTAAAATAAAAGAAAACTAAAAAAAAGTAAAAGGATAATAATTATCCATAAATACTTGTAATTTTAGCAGGTCTTTCAGTAGTATCATGTCTGTTCCATTTTCCACCCATACTTTTATAGAAATTATTTACTTCATTAATAGTATCTTTATCTAATGAATAATTAAGTCTTACAATTAAACTTGAAGTATCATAATCATTAAATCCATATTTATATAAATAATCAACAGATACCCAATTTGTTGGAATACCATGACTTCCTTGGTCATAAGTACCTGAAGGATTAGAAACTAATACTTTAGTTTTATCAGGACTAATATCAATAATAGCTATATAATGACTCCATGTGTGGAATACTAAAGCACAACCACCTTTAGCTAATTCATTTAAAGCAGTTTTCCATGATTTTTTATAGAAATATTTACAAGACATACCACAAGATTCTAATGCTTTTTTAAGACCTGATGTAGATGATCCATAAGTAGATGAAGTTCCAGCTAATTTAGATAAATAAGATTCACAATAATAATTTCTTAAAACCTGAGTACAAGTACTTGCAGATGTAGGTCCACAAGTATAACCTGTATTTTGCTCATCTCTTACTTCACAATAAGAATATCCATCCCCTTTAATAGAAACGGTTATCTCACTAGGCCAATAATTCTTTTTATTAGCTTTTACAACATCTGTGTTTATTGCTTGCTCAATAATATTCCATTTTTCACGACTAATAAGATGATAAATATTAGGTTCTGATTTTGTTTTAAAAAATGTATATTTACTAAGTGCATTATTTAAAAATAAACAATAACTATCTCTTTTAATAACATCTTTATACTGACTACTTAAAATAGTATATGTATTATTTTCACCTACCCAAACATAATTAGATGGCATATAATCAATATCTGGAACACCATCAACTAATGGAACTATATTCTTAAGAGGATCTAAAATAATACCTTCAATACAAGAAATAATTTTATTTTCACTTAATAAACCACAATAAATATCATCATAACTAACAGAAATCACATAATCTCCAACAGTCCAATTATCTTTTAAAATAATTGCACCTTCATTATTAGTAATTTTAGTAAAATTAACTCCATTAATTGAAATTAAAACTTCTTTATTAGCAATAAATTTATTATAATTACTATTTAATGAAATTCTTAAATAACCATCAGTGATAATTTTACTATTTTGAATAGTTAAAGTTGTTTTAACTACATTTATTGTAGATTTCGCAGAACTATCTTTATAAATAGAGTTACCTTCAAAATTAACCTTAATATTGTATGATTTTAAAGAATTAGCATTAAAAATTAATGAAGTTGAACCATTAGAATCAGTTTTAAGATTATATACTTTATTATCTAAATTAACAACAATTTTTCTATCTGCTAAAGAGTTATTATTTTTATCTTTAAGAGAGATATTAATTTTAGTAGAATTTCCTAAACCCACTTCAACAGTAGGAACAGATATAATAACAGGAGTTCTGTTCTTTAAAACATATATTTTAGCTGTTTTACTTGATTTTTTATAATAATAACTACCTGCATAACTTGAAACTAAATTATAAGTTTTTGAAGCAGATAATTTAACTGTAATTGAAGCTTGACCTTTAGAATTAGTAGTTCTTGTATAAGTTTTACCATTTAATTTAAGTTTAACTTTTTTATTAGCTAATACCTTATCATTACTATTTTTTAATGTAATTATGAAAGATTTTCCAGTATTTACATCACAATACATAGAACTTGCAATAATTTTAGTATCTACTTTTTTAACAGTCACATAAGATACTTTAGATTTTTTTAAATACTGACTTGTTCCAAGAAACTTAGTTACTACCTTATACTTTTTAGGAGTAACCATCAATAATTTAATTTTTACCTGACCCTTAGAATTTGTTTTTCTAGTAAATACTTTATTATTGATGTAAACCTTTACATATTTATTAACTAAAAGATTATTACTTGAATCTTTCAATGTCACTGTATAATATTGACCAGATTTTGGAGGGCATACTAAATTATTTGCAATAATTTTAGTAGAAAACTTTTTAATAACTATATTTACAGTTACAGAACTTCCAGTATACTCAGAATCACCTGAAAATTTAATTTTAGTTTTGTAAGTTTTAATTTTTTTTAAAGAAATTTTTAAACTTACCTGACCTTTAGAATTAGTAATTTTAGTATAAGTCTTACCATTTATAGAAATCTTAATAGTTTTATTAACTAAAACATTTCCATCATTATCTACTAAAGTAGCAGTAAAATATTTTCCTGAGCTTGGAATAAAATTAGTATTCTTAGCAATAATCTTAGTACTTTTCTTCTCATAACTAATATTTGTTAAATTATCAGTATTATTATCACTGCATAATATATTTGCATCTGAAATACTTTCTGCACTAACAAAAGAAATAGAAGCAAATAATAAAAATACTACACATAAACTAAAAAATATATGTTTATTCTTAATATTCATATCATATAATCCTTTATTTTTAGTAAAATTTTATATAAAATATAACTTATAAACTAATAAATTAAATTTCAGCAAAAACTTCATCTAATCCTTTAACAAGAGCATCAATTTCATCT